>NZ_JAZBJZ010000095.1:0-20838 GCF_036349135.1 Tumidithrix elongata BACA0141 | reverse complement strand
CATTTTCCTCAAATCCCTTCCTACTCTTGTTTGTATTTTTAGAGATGCCCTTAAAAACATTGACTTAGGCTTTGACAATGTCGTTAGAATGGATGCCAATATTCCCCCAGATTGGTTATCACAAGAGCAGTTAGCTATTAATCAATCTGATATCAATCCACCTAAAATGACCGCAATTCTTGCGACTCATAAATACTACGATATTGAGAGGAAAGAATCTTCTATCCCTATAGGACTCGATATGCAGTTGAATGAGTCTGAAGGAACTAACAAACTATTTGCTATGGCAGGGCATCTTATTGATAGCCTAGAAAATGGGAAAATTTTTCTGATTGATGAATTAGATGCTAGATTACATCCATTAATGACTCGTGAAATTATTAGTTTATTTAACTCCAACGAGACAAATCCAAATAAAGGCCAGTTAATATTTACGACCCATGACACGAATTTGCTCAGTAATAAGTTCTTTCGTAGGGATCAGGTTTGGTTTACTGAAAAGGATAAATATGGGGTAACTCATCTTTACTCTCTTGCAGAATATAAAGTTAGGAATGACGCATCATTTGAGAGTGATTACATTCAAGGTCGCTATGGTGCTGTTCCATTTATTGGCGATCTAAGTCACCTGATAGGATGAGCATATAACTAAAAAAGGCTCTAGCAGTAGGTCATCTCGCGGTTACTCAAACCGAAGTGTCGATCGCCTACAGCCCATTCCTAAATTTCTCATCGTTTGTGAAGGGGAGAAAACTGAAAAATACTATTTTGAAAAATTTCCTGTGCCCACAAGACCCAAAGTTATCGTTAAGGGCATAGGATACGTTACGCTCAGCCTTGTAAAAGAAACGATAGAACTAGTAAAAAATGAAGATATAAAAATTGGAGACGGCTATGAAGATCAGGTATGGTGTGTGTTTGACCGAGACTTCAAAAAAGAAAATTTCAATGCACAGAATTATAACTCCGCGATCGCTCTCGCCCAAAAATCAGAATTTCATGTAGCTTTTTCCAATGATGCATTTGAACTTTGGTACATCCTACATTTTGAGTATTATGAATCGGAAACACATCGTGAGGATTATGCAAAACTCCTTGAAAAGAGATTAGGACATAAGTATGAGAAAAATAGCGAAACAATGTATGAAGAGTTGTTGGATAAGCAACCTAAGGCAATTCAACATGCAAAGAAGCTTCTAGAAAGATACGATCCAGATATGACAGGAAATCACAACCCCTCTACCACAGTGTATTTATTGGTCAAAGAACTGAACAAGTTTATGCGTAGATGAATGCTCAATCCAAATCTGAATAGTGACAGATTTTTAGTCTAAAATCTGTAATCTGAACTAACGTAGATCCCTTAATCCCCATGACGAATTCCCAAAATCCTCCATCAGACTCCTCTATCGCAATCCAAGTCGCTGTAGTGGGAGCACATCTGACAGGACAACCTCTCAATCATCAACTCACCAGTCGCAATGCCACACTGGTTAAAGCTACACATACAGCACCGATCTACAAGCTATTTGCCTTGGCGGGAACTGTTCCAGCTAAACCCGGTCTGGTTCGCGTCGATCCTAATCTCGAACAAGGTGTGAGTATTGAGGTTGAGGTATGGGCGATGTCAGAATCAGCCTTTGGTTCTTTTGTGGCTGAGATTCCTTCTCCTCTGGGGATTGGTACGCTGATTTTAGAGGATAACGAAAGCGTGAAAGGATTTATCTGCGAACCCTATGGACTTATCAATGTCAGAGATATTTCCAGCTATGGGGGATGGCGTGCCTATCTTGCCGATCTGGCTTAGGATTTAGCTCTTGAATCTGACTAGCTAGATTTTGGAATAGGAAATCCTGAAATTCTTTGCTTGCTTCTACGCTCTCTTGGTTTATTTCGCTTTTCCTGTAGGCATTCCTCCTCTGGAGACTAACGTTACGATCGCTCACGCAACAATGGCTTTCAGGATTTTAGAGAACTGGATTAGGCTTATTGTGTTGCATACTCCGTCCTCGTAGGAATAAAGCATTGCAGAGAGAGTTCACGAACTCTCTCTGCAATGGGTGCGAGAGGGAATTAAACCTTCGCTAGTACCTTCTCGGGTGCTTCTTCGTTAGAAGCGATCAGTCTACTTAGAATGGCATCCACATTTTTCTTGGCATCGCCAAATAGCATTTGGGAGTTAGACTTGTAGAACAAGGGATTTTCCACACCTGCATAACCACTTGCCATCCCGCGCTTCATCACCACGACTGTCTTTGCTTTCCAGACTTCTAGGACAGGCATACCCGCGATCGGGCTGGATGGATCTTCCATGGCACTGGGATTAACCGTATCATTGGCACCAATCACCAATACGATATCGGTCTTTGGGAAATCTTCGTTAATTTCGTCCATTTCCAAAACGATGTCATAGGGAACATTCGCTTCCGCTAGCAACACATTCATGTGACCGGGCAGGCGACCTGCAACTGGATGGATACCAAAACGAACTTCGATATTGCGATCGCGTAAAATCTTGGTGATTTCCGAAACAGGATGCTGCGCCTGAGCTACAGCCATACCATAACCAGGTACAATAATCACGCTCTTCGCTTCGTTCAGAAGTTCGACGGTTTCGTCAACCGAGGTCGGAACCACGTCACCAGTTGGCCCTGCCGCCGTTGGGGCTTTACTCGTACCCGTACCAAATCCACCCAGAATAACGCTGATAAACGAACGGTTCATCGCTTTACACATGATGTAGCTCAGAATGGCACCACTGCTTCCCACCAACGCACCTGTAATAATCAACAAGTCGTTAGAGAGCATAAAGCCTGCTGCCGCTGCCGCCCAACCAGAGTAGCTATTCAGCATGGAGATGACAACGGGCATATCTGCACCGCCGATCGCCATGACCAAGTGAACGCCCAGTACCGAAGCGATCGCAGTCATAATCAGAAGCGATTGCAGTCCTGTAAGAACTTCACCGCCCATAAACTGAACACCCAGCCATAGGGTTGCCACCAGCATGCCGATATTGAGCAAATGCCGTCCGGGGAGCATTAAGGGCTTACTCCCGATGATCGTGCGTAGTTTGCCAAAGGCAATAATTGAGCCTGTGAAGGTGACAGCCCCGATAAATACGCCTACGAAAATTTCAATCTGATGGATGGTGGCTTCTACGCCAGTTAGGGAAGATGAGGGCTCTAAATAGCTAGCTAGACCGACCAAAACTGCGGCGGCTCCGACAAAACTATGCAAAATCGCCACGAGTTCGGGCATGGAGGTCATTTCTACCCTCGCTGCCACCAAAGCACCGATCGCCACACCGGGCAAAACCACGGCTGCCAAGGTTCCATAGGAACTAACGGCTGGACTTAAGGCCGTCGCGACAATGGCGATCGCCATCCCAATAATGCCAAACAGGTTGCCTTTGCGGGCAGTCGCCTGATTGGCCAGTCCACCCAAACTGAGAATAAATAAAGCACTCGCGGCAATATATGCAACGGTGAGCAAGTTATATGACATAGTTTCTAATTTCTACTTAAATATTTGGCTTTATTTCTGGAACATCTTGAGCATGCGTTGGGTAACCAAAAAGCCACCAGAGATATTGATGGTTCCCACGAGAATGGCGATCGCACCGAGAATTGTAGTAGGCGAGGTTAGTTCCCCAGAAATCTGGAGCATGCCACCGATAATGATGATGCCGCTAATCGCATTGGTAACGCTCATCAGAGGTGTATGTAAAGCAGGCTTTACGTTCCAAATAATTTGCCAACCAACAAAGCAAGCCAATACAAAGACCGTAAGGTGAGATAGGAATGAAGGAGGTGCGCCAATGCCCATACCGACAAGGGCGGCTCCTAACACCACTGGCCAAAGTAGCCCTGATGACCCTTTTGATTTTGGGGTTGTCGCAACGGGTTGAGCCACTGGTTCAACCTTTACTTCAGGTTTAGGGGCTGCGGGGGCAGGAGTTGCTTGGGGTCTCGGCCAAGTCAGTTCGCCATTATGCAAAATTAACGCACCCCGAACCACTTCATTGTCTAGGTCGATTTTGTATTTACCAGCGCCGCCCATATCATCTAAGAGGTGGCAAAGATTGGTGCCATAGAGTTGGCTAGATTGAGCTGCCATGCGGCTGGCTAGATCGGTAAGACCGACGATTGTGACACCCTTATAGTCATAAACCTCACCGGGTTTGGTCACGGCACAGTTACCACCCTGTTCCGCAGCCATGTCCACAACCACCGAGCCTTGTTTCATGCTCTCGACAGCCTCTTGAGTCACCAATAGTGGAGCCTTTTTACCTGGAATCAGAGCTGTAGTGATAATAATATCGACTTCCTTGGCTTGCTGAGCAAACAATGCCATCTCTGCGTCAATAAACTCCTTACTCATGGTCTTGGCATAGCCGCCTTCTCCTGAGCCATCTTCTTTAAAGCTGAGTTCTAAAAACTCTCCCCCTAAGCTTTCTACTTGCTCTTTAGCAGCAAGACGCGTGTCAAAAGCTCGCACGATCGCACCTAAACTCTTCGCCGTTCCAATGGCAGCGAGACCAGCAACACCAGCACCGATGACCAATACCTTGGCGGGGGGAACTTTCCCTGCGGCGGTAATCTGCCCCGTAAAGAAGCGCCCAAAGTTATTTGCAGCTTCAATCACGGCACGATAGCCAGCAATGTTAGCCATGGAACTCAAGGCATCCATTTTTTGAGCGCGACTGATACGTGGAACGGAATCCATTGCCAGTGCCGTTGCTTTCCGTCCAGCTAATTGCTGAAGTAGGTCTGGATTTTGAGCTGGCCAAAGGAAACTAATCAGCGTTCCGCCTTCTCGAAGCAACTCGGTCTCATGCTTGCCGAGATCGTGGTTGATATCGGGAGCGCAAACCTTAAGCACGATATCGGATGTGCTCCAAAGTGTCGCAGCATCTGCCACAATCTGACAGCCTGCTTGGCTAAATGCCTCATCGGTAAAGCTTGCAGCTTTACCAGCTCCAGACTCAATCAGAACCTCAAAACCGAGCTTCTGTAAACGTTTTACTGTATCGGGTGTAGCGGCTACACGGCACTCACCAGCCCTTACTTCTTTGGGTATGCCTACCTTTAGGCAGGTTTTCACGGTGTGGGTGCCATTCTGGCTTGTTTCGGTTGTTTTTTCAATCGTGCTTGACATGAATTCTCCTTAATCCATAAATCCATAACCAATACTTTGGACAGTTTTTAGTATTGCGAGGGTGACTGCATAGACATGACAGCTATTCATTGCAGAGGGTTAACAGTATCAACAAACAGCCAGATGAACAGCGGTATGAATATTTACAGAGTCTATTTGAGAATGTGATCGTTTTTACAAAACCTCAATAGAAATTTAATCTGATTTTGTTTCCTATCAACGATCGCTGTCTTATCCCGATCGCGGTCGCGCCTCTCTCACCGTGCCAAAGGCTTGTCAGATAATATTTCCAAACTAATTTTACTGTTTGTTAAGATATGACCAGTTAGATGAAGCGATCGCGCTGGTAAATTTCACTCCCAGATTCTTTTCAGGAATTCTTAGTGATTTGTTCGGTATATAGCCAATAAGTTCGCCTGTTTTGGTGAATTGCTTGTAGGCCCACATTTGAAGATTGCCTATTGGTTTGCGATTGGGCATCACTTCTAGTCAGCCAGCGCGATACCTAAAGCATTTAAGATTGAATCGATATTCCAAGATTGAATTCCCAGCGATAACGGATCGGAAGGATGGATAGTATTAATTAAATGGACTCGCGTATCAAATTTAGCCCAAGTAAGGGCAGATTCTGGGAATCCATCTTCAATCCATATAATTTTGGAAGCGTTCCCAGCATGATAAAGAACCGAGATGGTTTTGCCATCTTCTAATTCATCGAGTGTCAATTGTTTGCCGTACTTTCCTGTTATATACCGACCCTTTTCAAAAGAGATAGGATAGCCCACCGTCCAAGGAGCTATGCCAGCCCACCGATTCCAGACATTGGAATGTTCTCGCCAACCTGAAGACATCCAAATGGGTTTGATATGCTTTGCTCGATCCACTGCACTTAGGAAAGGCTTCACCATCGATGATGGACTGCCATATAAATCCCTACCTTGGTATGTGCCAAGAAGTTGCGATCGCGAATTGACACTTGTGTTAACGACCCCATCAATATCAAGAAAAAGAAGGACTGGCTCCATTTGCTTCGCTTCCTATGGGTATTCATAAAAAGTATTCGCACCGATAAATCTTACAGCAAAAGCAATTCATACAGAGAGATTACCTATGCAAAAAGATGGCAAAAAAGATGGAGGTATGGTTATTTTTGTAACGCCTATCCTAAGCGGACATGGTGTATTTTAGGCTCAGCGCAAACAAGCAACAATCCTAACTTAGTTGTAAACTGTGGGATAGTTGGTTGTCCAAGGTCAGGCAAGAAGCCTAACCCACATCAGTTCTTATGAATTAATTCGGATTGTTATATCAACGGAAACTACTCTCAAACGTACACAATTTCTAATGCAACAACTTACCCCCAACCCCAGTTTTAGTCTTACTATCAGAGTGCAACTGCCCAACCGAGCAGGAATGTTGTCTTCAGTGATCAAAGCCTTAGCCGATGCCGGGGGGAATCTTGGTCAAATCGATCTGATTCAGCAAACGCGTAAAATTTCTGTGCGTGACATTACGGTAAACGCCTACAGTTCCGAGCACGAAGAAGAACTCGTCAAGGTGGTTAAGGAAATTCAGGATGTTCGATTTATTGACGTGCACGATCGCACGTTTAATCTCCACCAAGGTGGCAAAATCAGCATTCACTCTAAAATTCCAGTCAAGGGACAAGACGATCTAGCAATGGTCTATACTCCCGGTGTGGGCAGAATTTGCATGGCGATCGCGGCGGACAAGAGCAAAGCCTATGACTATACGATTAAGTGCAATACGATCGCCGTTGTCACCGATGGTAGTGCCGTGTTAGGTCTTGGCAATATTGGTCCCGAAGCTGCCATGCCCGTCATGGAAGGTAAAGCGATGCTGTTTAAACAATTCGCTGACCTAGATGCCTTTCCCATTTGCCTCGCTACCCAAGACGTCGATGAAATTGTCCAAACCGTGAAATTTCTCGCGCCCACATTCGGTGGTGTCAATTTAGAAGACATCAGTGCGCCGCGCTGCTTTGAAGTCGAAAAACGCCTGCGTGAAGAACTAGACATTCCTGTGTTTCATGACGATCAGCATGGAACTGCGATCGTGGTAGTGGCAGCAATGCTCAACGCGCTTAAGGTCGTCAACAAGCCGATTGAGAAGGTTCGCATTGTGATGAATGGAGCGGGTGCTTCGGGAATTGCTGTGGCAAGGCTTCTCCGCAAGGCAGGTGCGGCAAACATTCAAATGTGCGATTCCCAAGGGTGTATTTCTACCGATCGTCCTAATCTATCGCCTGAGAAGCTGGAATTTGCTAGCGAAAAAGTAGGCAGCCTTGCGGAAACCATCAAGGGAGCCGATGTGTTTGTCGGTCTGAGCGTCGCGAAAGCCCTTTCGCCTGAAATGGTTCGCAGCATGGCTGAAGATCGCATTGTCTTTGCGATGGCAAACCCCACACCTGAAATTCAACCCGAACTGGTGGAAAATGATGTGGCAGTGATGGCAACGGGACGCAGCGACTATGCCAACCAAATCAATAATGTCTTGGCGTTCCCCGGTATCTTTAGAGGTGCGTTGGATGCCCGAGTCAAACGCATTAGCACTGAGATGAATCTGGCGGCTGCCCAAGCGATCGCCTCTTTAGTCAGCAGTAGCGAACTGGCTCCTGATTTCATCATCCCTTCGGTATTCGATCCGAGGGTCTCTAAGGTGGTGGCATCGGCAGTTCAGCAGGTTGCCTATCAACAAGGCTTGGCAAATTCTTAGGCAATATCAGTTCGGGTTAAGGATTTCGGAACAAAGCAAGCCGACTTACTGGAAGCGAGGGGTTTGATCCCCCTGCCCGATAGGGCATCCCCCTTGCGAAAGGGAAGTGAGTTCTCCCCAGCCTACTTTTTGTAGGGGGGAGTTTTTATTGGGCGGGGTGAACTTCTCACAAAAGTGATAATCTGGGTGTATTCGAGCGCTGCGCAAGGTAACTACTTCAGCAAGACTGAGGAGGCATGATGACTCAAACCATTACAAAATTAACCCTTCAAGAATTTCTGGCACTTCCCGAAGGAGACGTTACTTGCGAACTGATTAACGGAGAGGCAGTACCCAAAATGTCACCCAAAAGATTTCACGCTTCGCTTCAGGCTGAATTGCTGGCAATCTTACGGGCTTGGTGTGCAGGCGATGGTTTTGTTTATCCTGAATGGGCGATCGCATTGCAGCGAAATGGCGAAGATTGGTGTCCCGTTCCAGATTTGACCTATATTTCTGCGAATCGATTGCCGCCCGATGTGGGGAATGAAGCTTGCCCAGTACCGCCTGAGTTGGCGATCGAGATTATGTCTGAGGGACAGGCGTTTAAGCAGTTTATCGAGAAAGCTGCGGATTATCTCAATGCAGGAGTAGATCGGGTATGGATTGTCGATCCTGTGTCGCGCAGTATTACGGTGTTTTTTGGCGATCGCCCACCCCAAACCTATACAGGCTCAACGCCACTAACCGATTGGATGTTTGCTAATCTGGAACTGACTGCATTACAAGTATTCCAACAAGCAGGGATTTAAAGGGAAATTTATGAGCGATCGCTGCTTTACAAGAGAAGTTTTGATTAAGCAAGATTAAGGAGAAGACTATGTCTCAGGCTATCCAATTACGGGGTCTATTACTTGATATTGTTGCCCTAACTTTTGTAACACTACCGAAAAATGCCCAAAGAAAAAGTATTCTCACAGCGATCGCAATCTGCAAATACTCTGCGACTCTATCAAGAACTAGAAGACTGCATCAAAAAAGCTGAAAATAGCTAGGGAAGGAAGATTAAAACTTCTTAGTCTAAATGAAATATGTTTATACGTTAGAAACTCTAATATAGAGAATTATGAATCTGAGTGAATTCTTCTCAAGATACGGTGCAGAAATCGTCCAGCGAAGTTGGGAACACCTTATGCTGGTGACGATCGCTTGCGGTATTGCTATCCTTATCGGTATTCCCTTGGGCATTTTAGCAGTTAGGCATCCAAGTTTCAGAGCAATCGCGATCGGAACGGCGAATATCATTCAAACAATTCCGGGCTTAGCCCTTTTAGGATTTCTAATTCCTTTGGGAATTGGGGTGCGATCGGTGATTATTGCTCTCGTGCTCTATGCATTGCTACCGATTATGCAAAATACCTATGTGGGAATTTCGGCGATCGACAAATCAATTTTGGAAGTGGGCGAAGGCATGGGTATGACCAAGTGGCAGCTACTGATGCAAGTGGAGTTGCCTCTAGCCATGAGTACGATTTTAACAGGGGTACGGGTAGCGATCGTGATTTGCGTGGGTGTCGCAGCGATCGCAGGGGGATTTGGCGCAGGAGGCTTAGGGCAGTTTATCTTTCGCGGACTTGCCACAGTAGATAATTCCCTCATCTTGGCGGGGGCAGTGCCTTCGGCTTTGATGGCATTGCTTGCGGATTTGGGCATAGGATGGTTAGAGAAAAACCCGATCGCTAAAACCTCTTACAGACAATGCTAAGCTTTCAAAACTCTTCCCTAAATTTATTGCGACCGAATCACCCACTCACTCGGAATCGTCGAAATCAGGTTGTCTTTGGGGGAATCTTTGCCTTGTTTTTGTCTATCGCAGCATCTCCAGTTCTAGGCAGTTCATTACTGACAGGAAAAATGATAGAGCCGTTACCAAAACCATCTTTAATGCTTAGTAACGCGATCGCAGAAGCATCATCTTTAGAATGGAACGTAACAACGCAACAAGAGGGCGATTATTTTAATTATTATTTGGCAAGTGTTAGTTACCGAAAGCAGGGAAAAATTGTTTGGACAAGCTCTTTACCCAAATGGTTGACCCAAAAAGCGATCGAACAGAGTTATAAAAAACCTGTAGATATTCATTCTTACAATGGATTTCCATTTTTGTTGGGCACAGTCTTTACAGACAGCGAAATTTTTGTCGCAGATAGTAGTGGGGTCTTCGTGCTCGATCGCAATACGGGCAAAATCCTAAAAGATAAACCAGCCGAGCCCTCCCCCGATCTTTTCTTTGTTGACTGGGGAACTGCTTCGATTACGACACAAACCCAACGTTGCGACCTGCAAATTCAAGGGGGACAATTTTTGAGTGCATGTGGAGAAGTTCTCGTCTATTTTAATCGCAAAAATCTATGGGTCTGGAATCGCTCAAACCAACTTGTAGAATCTGTAAACTACAGTCAAAGCAAACACAAAATTGATACCCATAGACCTTTAAACTACAAAGCCAGAATTTCTCTTAAAACCGTTGTTGTAGAAATTAGTGGTTTTGTCGGTGAGTAACTCAAAACAGCGATCGCAAGGCTGTTGCCAAAGGGTATACTGAGAAACCGTGACTTAAGATAGATCGTTATATCGGGCAAAGGTGACTACCGATAGATTCTCTTATTAGGCATCAACTCTATTATTAATGAAGGACTCCTCACACACCTAATCAAGCACCCGTATAGGATCCTTAAAGTACGGGTGCTTTTTGTTTACTACAAAATGTTTCAGAGTAGTGTAGGGAACCCGTGGTGAATTTACCCCAACTGCTCAAGTTTCCGCCAATTCTACTTCTTTAAAAAAGCAACTTCTAGCACCAGTGTGACAAGCAATATTCCCTACTTGCTCGATTTTGATCAGGAGTGTATCGGCATCACAGTCATAAAATAGCTGTTTCACTTTCTGAATATGACCCGACGTTGCGCCTTTGTGCCAAAGTTCAGAACGAGAGCGACTCCAATAGTGGGCTTCTCCCGTAGCAACAGTTAAAGCGATCGATTCGCGGTTCATCCATGCCATCATCAGCACAGCCCCATCTTGATAATCCTGCGCGATCGCAGGAATCAAACCATTGGCATCATATTTAAGGTTCGCAATCCAATCAGTGCTTGGAATCATAGTTGTCATCACAAAATACGCTGGGCATAAAACTAAGGAATCTTAACATTCGTGTTGAGTTTGAAGCTATTGATAATTTTGTTAATAGAAGTTTTTAAACGAGGGAACTGCTCCGCCAAGACCCCAGTCGTCAAAAGGGTAACTTTGTCATCTTTTTTCCAGATAAAGCTATTTCCCTGAATTCTTGCCGTAGCGCCTTTAATCGTCTCATCAAATCCCCAAACGATTTCAATACTGCCATCAGGTTGAGAGATTGGTGCATCCAGCGAGAAACCTGGTTTAGAACCAAAGGTATTCTTTAAGAAGGTTTGAAGAAGCTCAGTCAATTTCTCAGGGGCTGAGTCGGGAGGAGCTTTAAAGATATCAACGGCAACAAGCGCGTTTTGGGTGGGGTCAAACCAAACAACAATGACTTCCCCCGGTTTACTTGTATCTGTAGGTGTCCATCCCGTTGGTATAGCAAGCTCAAACAAGCCTGAGCTATGTTTAAAGGTGTCGAAAGAAGTAATTTGCACCTGTTGGAACTTCTTAGAGGAATCGTTCCCTGCATTTGCTTCTGTTGTTGGCTCAGGTGTGGATGATACTTCAGGAGTTGGGGAGGTATCAATATTTACGGGGTTTTTCTGAGAATCAGAATTCTCATTCCGATTTGTAGTTTGTACGGATTGACCAGAATTTGGTAATAATTTAGGGACGACAAAAAGTCCTATGACACCAAGAACGACAACACCTGCTCCAATCAAGGCTCCTAAGATTACTGAGGGATTTGAAGGAGAGGATTGAGAACTTGGTTGGGAAGTGGAAGGTTGAGGATTTGGCGGATAAAACGATTGAGGGGTTACGGGTACGGTATTTTGCTGAGAATGGGGTAGGGGATTGGGTTGATAGTTAGCTGGTGGCTCATTTTGAGGCGAAGTAGAAGAAATAATGGTTGCAGGGGCAGATGAAGCCGATCCTGGTGTAGTTGGACGCGCGGGGGATGCGATCGCTGGATTGGTTCCACTAGAAACCACTGTGGGATCGCTATGGGTTGCAGGTGTATTGGCAATGGGAGTCGCGATCGCTTTGAGCGCCTGTAATGCCTCAATGGCTGACTTATAGCGTTGGCTAAAGTGATAATGCACCATGGTCTGTAAAACATCTGCGAGCGCATCACTGACTTGGGCGCGATCGCGCCAAACAATTTCACCCGTATTCGGATCTTCAGGCAGTTGTTCGGGTTGAAGTCCTGTAAGAGCTTGAATTCCAATCATGCCCACGGCATAGACATCACTGCTTAGTCTAGGCTTTCCCTTAGCTTGTTCGCTGGGCATGTAACCTGGGGAGCCGATGCTGACCGTAACATTGGTTTGCCCCTGCGAGTCAACACCCAAAATGCTGACATCTTTAACTGCGCCAAAATCGATTAAAACAATCCTTCTGTCTCGGTTTCGACGCATTAAGTTTTGCAGCTTGATATCACGGTGAATCACATTATTTTGATGCACAAATGCCAAAACATCGAGAATTTCCAGCAAAAGATTAGTTACTTCATATTCAGGTAGCTTTATGCCTGCCTGAATCTCTACGGACAAGTTATGACCATCAACAAACTCTTCGACTAAATAAAAACCGCCCCCTTCTTCAAAGTGTGCAAACAAATCTGGAATCTGAGGATGGGCATTCCCTAGTTTGTATAAATATTCTGCCTCGCGCTCAAACAAATTTTTCGCTACTGGTAAAACGCCAGGCGATGTATCTTTAGGCTTTAACTGTTTAACCACACATTTGGGGCTTCCGGGTAAATCTCTGTCTACCGCAAGGTAGGTGTCACCAAATCCCCCACTGCCCAATACTTCTGTAATGGCGTAGCGATTTCTCAGGGTTGTGCCAACGAGCATAATTTTAGGTTGGTATGTTGATCTGGTCAGTATGACAAGGCGATCGTCGAGTGTAGTAAACCAATTTTGGCACAAGCGATGATGCGGTGACAAGCAACCCCGCCAAAGCAATGAACTTGGGGACTAAGGAATTTTTGTGGCAGGATCGACTTTAAAGCTGTTCACAATCTTGTTAAACGAATCTTGTAAAGTTGGGAATTGTGCCTCAATGGCTCCCGTGGTCAATAAAGAGGCTTTATCTCCTTGTTTTGAAATAAAGCTATTTCCTTGAATTCTAGCAGTTACCCCTTTTACAGTCTCATCAAAGCCCCAGATAATTTGGACACTACCATCAGGCTGCGGTGTGGGATTTTCCATAGAGAAGCCAGGTTTACTGCCAAACGTCGCCTTGAGAAAGGTCTGGAGCAACTCAGGTAACTTGTCAGGTGACCCACCTTCAGGAACCTTAAAGATATCTACTGCAATCAAAGCATTTTGCGTAGGATCGAACCACACTAGAATCACTTCACCAGGTTTGCTTGAATCTGTGGGACTCCAACCGTTCGGAATATCGATTTGAAAAAGTCCAGAGCTATGTTTATAGGTTTTTAGCCCATCGATCTTAACTTCTTGAAACTTTTGGGCTGAGTCTTGAGATGATTTGGTCTCAGTAGGTTTACCTACCGCTTTAATGCCATCTTTCTTAGAGTCATTGGGCTTGACAATTTCAGAACTAGATAAAGTTGTGGGAGATGAAGTTTCTTTGGGAACTGACGGTGTGCAGCCAGCAACGATCGCATTGGCAGACAATATTGAAGCAATCAGGTATCTCAGTCGCATTTTGACAACTCAAGCTTTTCAATAGCAATTTTTAAATTCGGTTTATTTTTAAGCAGAAGATCGATGAAGTGGGTCGGGATAACTAAACGCAGGATGGGTTAGGCGCAACCGTAACGCATCAAATCCTTTAGTAGGAAAGGTTACGCGATCGCTAACCCATCCTAAAATGATTCATTTTAAATTCACTGACCTAAACTTAACAAATGCTTTTAGAAGGAATGCTCTCCCAACTTAAAGCTAAACAAAGAGAGCATTCCCAAAGGTTTTAAGAACTGGGATTAAGGAACTTTAACGTCAGTGCTAACTTTTTGGCTGTTCGCAATCTTGGTGAAGGAATCTTTGAGCCCATCAAACTGGGATTCCAAAGAACCAAATGTGAGAATTGAGAGCTTGTCACCTTTTTTCTCGATAAAGCTATTGCCTTGCAGTTTTGCCTTGAGACCTTGGGATGAAGCGGTTGCACTGAAAACGATCTGGACGCTGCCATCGGGTTGAGGCATAGGCTTACCCATCTCAAAATCAGGCTGAGAGCCAAACAGACCTTTGACAACGGTTTCTAGGACTTCAGGGAGCTTATCTACAGGAACATCATTAGGTGGGGTAAAGATATCAGCTGCAATCAAAGCATTGCCTGTAGGATCGGTCCAAAGTACGATGACTTCACCTGCTTTGCTGGAATCAGCTTCTTTCCAGCCCTTGGGTACTTGCATCTCAAAAACCCCAGATTTGTGTTTGTAGGGCTCAAGCTGATCGATAGTAACCTTAGCAAATTTATCGCTAGAGTCCGTTGCTTTGGGGCTAGCTGAGGCTGTAGGCGTAGCTGAAGTTGTGGGGGCTTTGGGGGTAGCTGAGGCTGTGGCGGTAGAAGTAGCCACAGGACTTGTTTTTTCCACAGGTGCTGTAGGGGTACAGGCGGCAAGCGCAATGCTTCCCGACAACACCGATAAAGCTGCGATCGCTGTATGTTTCAAGCGTAATGATTTAAATGTCATGATCGATCTCCTCACACTTGTAATAAGTAAAAAAACTCACCTACGATGTTAGCATCTAGGCATAAAACATAACAAAAGTTGAAATTACAAATGCCCCAATATATGCATGCAGGTGTCCTCAGATCCTTTCTGGATAGGGAACTCACCGTAGAGTTTTACAACTATTGAGCGTTGCGATCGTATTGAATTCATCGGGAGCTATAGATGGCAGTTAATATAGATAAAGTCAGTAAGTTCGTCTCAAATTTATCTCTATGATGTCAACCCTATTAGACAATCGCTATCGCGTACTACAGGTACTGGGAGGGGGTGGCTTTGGTGAGACATTTTTGGCTGAAGATACCAAGATGCCGTCAAATCGCCGTTGCGTGATTAAGCAGTTAAAGCCGATCGCCGACGATCCAAAAATGTATAAGCTTTTACAGGATCGGTTTCAAAGAGAGGCGGCGATTTTAGAGGATCTGGGCGAACTACATCTCTACATCCCAAAACTTTATGCCAGCTTTACGGAAAACGGCAAGTTCTACCTCGTGCAAGAATGGATTGACGGACAAACACTGACTGCCAAGTTGAAGTCTGAAGGTGAATTAGATGAGGCGACCGTAAAGACTATACTGGCTAGTATTCTGCAAATTCTAGACTACGTGCATGGTAAGGGCATTATCCATCGCGATATTAAACCCGACAATATTATTCTGCGAGCATCCGATCGCCATCCCGTTCTGATTGATTTTGGTGCGGTTAAGGAAACAGTGAGTACGGGGATCAATCCCAAACAGGTGGTTAGCTCGATCATCATTGGCACCCCTGGGTTTATGGCATCGGAACAGGCAGCAGGAAGACCTTTCTTTGCTAGCGATATTTATAGCTTAGGTCTGACGGCAATTTATATGCTGACGGGTAAACTTCCTCAAGAGCTAGGAACAGATACCCATACAGGTGAAGTGTGTTGGCATGAGTATGCATCTCAGGTTAGTCTTGGCTTAAAAGCCACCATCGATCGCGCCATTCAGTTTCATCCTCGCGATCGCTTTACCAGTGCCAAAGAAATGCTGAGTGCGTTGCAATCGGACGATCGCACGGCAATGATGGCGGCTTCGACTCTGCCTACGGTGGCGATCGCTGCCCAAGGGAATCGCATTCCTTCCCAACTGCCAAATTCGGAAGCACAAAAACAATTTCGTGGAACTTTAGCGGCAGAAAACGGAGCGACCCTAGTACCATCCTTAGGTAGAAGACGAAGTTCTAAGCGATCAGGCATAGCCACTATTTTAGTGATTCTATCCATTGGTGGGCTTGGAGCGTTAGGGGTTTTTATTGCAAAGAACGTAAAGTTTGGGCAGAATAATGTTACTAGCACGGCCAATCCCACACAATCCGTCCCATCCAATCCACAACCTGATTCCTTCTTCTTTCTAGCTGATTCAGCGTTTCAAGAAAAGCCTAGAGCCGAAAGTCAAGTAAAATCCCTGCGAGATAAGGGCTACAATCAAGCCGATTCTTTTTTGCTGACTGACTATCCCAACCTAGGAGACAAAAAATCTTTCCAAGTTTATATCGAGCGCTTCGATAATATAGACCGCTGCATTGTCCAGTTAAAAATCTACGGTCAAAAGAACCCTGATGCCTATTGCGCCTTTGCCAGCAAGGATGCTAATGCTTCTATCCAGAGAGTTACTGCGGCGGATGTCATTCCTAAGCCCAAACCCACAGCCGTAGCTAGCATATCACCAGAACAGGGTGTAAGAGATTATTACGGTCTAATTAACGAACGCAAGTACGATTTAGCATGGAAGCGTCTGTCACCACAGTTCCAAGTCAATACAGCCAAAGGAAATGATAGCTTTTTAGATTGGTGGAAGCAAATTGACAAGGTAAGCATTGACAAGGTTCGAGTCGTTAAGCAAACTTCTAACTCCGCAATTGTGGATGCAGATTTGGCATACTACAAAAAAAGCGGTGGCGTTTTTCCTGAGACTTTGCGAATTACCATGACTTGGGATGAAACCAGCAGTACGTGGATTTTTACTGAAACCAAATCTAGATAAGCTTTATAGACCGAATAAGAAGAGGGATTGAGTCATGGGTGCGATCGCAATTGATTTTGGTAGCAGTAACACAGCGATCGCGCGATGGAATGTGGTGAGCAATCAGCCCGAGACCCTGCGGATTCCCGATCTGAGTCGCACCCAACCTCATGATTTTTTGATTCCATCTTTAGTGTATTTGCAAGATGCGATGCAGGGTCATGCTGAGATCGGGCAGATTGTGATTAATCGCGGCAAGGATATCGAAAATCCACGTTTCTTTGACCAACTTAAGCGGCGATTATCGACTGCAACGGGCTATATCCCAGAATTAGATGGCGTAAAGGTAACTCCAGAATTTGTCGGGCAGCTATTTTTAGATCGAATTTTTAGCTGTTTGCGATCGCAGCAGATTCCACTGACGGAAGTGATTTTTACCGTACCCGTGCAGTCCTACGAACGTTATTTGCGCTGGCTAGAAAATTGCATGAGCGAGTTTTCGGCTGCTCAGCCCCATCCAAGTGGCAATTTACAAGTGCGCCTACTGGACGAGCCTACTGCTGCTGCTTTAGGCTATGCGATCGCACAGCCAAATTCTCTCGTGTTGGTGATTGACTTTGGTGGCGGAACTTTAGACCTAGCCCTAGTACGAACTCCGCGTACAGAGAATCTGTCGGAATGGGGTGAATATCTTGGGAAAGTTGACTCAGACTCTTCCCAATCAGGCGATCGCGAACTGTCGTCGGATCGTAAAGTCGAGGTGATTGCCAAGACGGGTCAGGTTTTGGGTGGCGAAGATATCAATCGCTGGCTCTTGGAAGATTATTTGAGCAACCACGAAATCGAGGGTGCTTCGAGGAACTCCCATTTGCTACTCTCACTGATGGAAAGGGTGAAAATCGGACTTTCGACGGAAGATTCGGCTTCTGAGGTGTTTTTTGATATCGAGAAGCAGGAAATCCATGACATCCTGTATACGCGATCGCAGCTAGAGGAAATCCTCAAAAAGCGAGGTTTCTATCAAGTCCTGCAAGTAGCGATCGATGAGTTGGTGAAACGAGCTTTTAGCAAGGGAATTCTCAAAGGCGAAATCAAGCATATTTTGCTTGTGGGTGGTTCCACATTAATCCCTTCGGTGCGAGCCGTAATTGCTCGTAATTTCCCCCTAGCGACCCTCCATACAGACAAACCTTTTGAAGCCGTGGCTCATGGTGCATTAATGCTAAATCATGGTACAAAAGTCCAAGATCACCTCTTCCATTCCTATGCGATTCGCTATTGGGATCGCCAATTGGAGCAATGGCAATACCAACCATTATTCTTGAGGGGGCAAACCTACCCAACGCGCTATCCCTACGAAATTTTCTTGCGTGCCTCTCAACCCGATCAGGAGTCGATTGAGCTGGTGATTGGCGAATTAGAAAAACGGGTATCTGGATCGGCAGAAATCATTTTTGATGGCGATCGCCTCGTCACAAAAATCGAGTCTGCAGCTTCGGAAGTATTTCTTGCCTTGGGTGAGAACGAGGCTCCTCAAGCAATCGCACGACTAGACCCCCTAGGACAGCCAGGCAGCGATCGCTTACAGGTTCTGTTTGAAATTAGCGAACAAAGGGAATTGCTGATTACGGCGATCGATCTCGCTACGCAAAAAAAGCTAATCGCAAATCAATCTGTGGCAAAATTACGCTAGGTATTACGCTAGGTAAAGGAACTCAATACTGACAAGCATGGATAATCTCAGTAAATCGCTCAAGCAGTATTTTGGGTATGACAACTTTCGCCTCGGGCAACGCGAAATCATTGAAGCCGTGCTAGCGGGAAGAGATACGATCGCGATTATGCCCACGGGAGGTGGTAAGTCGATTTGCTTCCAGTTGCCTGCCCTCATCCAAACGGGGATTACAATCGTGGTTTCGCCGCTGATTGCCTTGATGCAAGATCAGGTGGCAGCCTTGCAAGAGAACGGCATTGCCGCTACATTTCTCAACAGCAGCATCGCACAGAACGAGGTGGCAACGCGATCGCAATCGATTTTAGAAGGTCGCACCAAACTCGTCTATGTTGCACCAGAACGCCTGTTTTCAGAACGATTTTTACAGTTCCTCGACGTGGTGCGCGATCGCGTCGGCATTGCCGGCTTTGCGATCGACGAAGCCCACTGCGTATCGGAATGGGGGCATGATTTCCGTCCAGAATATCGTCAGCTAGCCCAGTTGCGCGATCGCTATCCCCATGTTCCTGCGATCGCCCTGACTGCCACCGCCACCGATCGGGTGCGGCAGGATATTTCTAACCAACTGCAACTGCGCCAGCCCTTTGTGCATCTTGCCAGCTTCGATCGCCCCAATTTGTACTACGAAGTCTTGGAGAAAAAAAGCGAGCGCGATACCTACGCCAAACTCTTGCAGCAGGTTCGCCTTCAATCTGGTGCGGGCATCGTTTATTGCCTCAGCCGCAAGCGAGTCGATGAAATTGCCCAGAGGCTCCAAGAAGATGGAATCGATGCGATTCCCTACCACGCGGGGATGAACGCCAGCGATCGCGAAGCTAATCAAATTCGTTGGATTCGCGATGATGCAAGGATTATGGTTGCCACGATCGCCTTTGGCATGGGCATTAACAAGCCTGACGTTCGTTTTGTAATTCATTACGACCTACCGCGCACGATTGAGGGCTATTACCAAGAATCGGGACGAGCGGGTAGAGATGGCGAACCCTCACGCTGTACGCTATTTTTTGGGTATCGCGACATTGAAACCGTCAA
The DNA here is from genome assembly GCF_036349135.1 of Tumidithrix elongata BACA0141. NCBI lineage: Bacteria > Bacillati > Cyanobacteriota > Cyanophyceae > Pseudanabaenales > Pseudanabaenaceae > Tumidithrix > Tumidithrix elongata. The sequence goes on along the minus strand of NZ_JAZBJZ010000095.1, from coordinate 1,316 downwards.
ATATCTGATTGCCCAAAAAGTCGATCCGCAGTCGGGCGAACCTCTGGAAGCCGAACAACGCATCGCCCATCAGCAATTGCGCCAAACCCTCGACTATGCCGAAGGATTGGAATGTCGCCGCACGATTTTATTGCGTTATTTTGGTGAAACCCACACGGGGAATTGCGATCGATGCGATAACTGCCGATCTCCAAGACCGCTCAAAGATTGGACGATCGAAGCACAGAAGTTTCTCTCCTGTGTGGCGCGTACCCAAGAAAAGTTTGGCATGACCCACATCATTGATGTGCTGAGGGGTTCGCGCAAGGAGAAGATTTTACAGCACGATCACGAGAAGCTCTCTACCTATGGCATTGGCAAGGATCGCAGTGCCGATGACTGGAAACAACTGGCGCGATCGCTGATCCATCAAGGCTTGCTCGATCAAACCACGGACGGCTTTGCCATTCTCAAGCTCAACCCATTGAGTTGGGAAGTGATGCGCAAACAACGTTCCGTCATGCTTGCTCTAGAACCCAAAGCAGAAAGCACCACTTCCTCAGATCCAAGTTCCTCCGAGCGTTCCGATCGCTCGGAACGCGAATTCACGAGAGATGCCGAACTGCTTTACGATCGGCTACTTGCCCTGCGTAAACGACTCGCCAGAGAACAAAATGTCCCTCCCTATATTATTTTTCATGACTCGACGATTCGGACAATGGCAAAAGATCGCCCCACTACCCTAGAGGCATTTAGCAAGCTATCTGGCGTCGGTACGCGCAAACTGGAACAGTATGGCGAAATTTTTGTAGCGGCGATTCTCGAATACGAGCAAGCTAGTATTCCCAGTCCGCGAAATAAATTTTCGACTACTCAATTGGAAACCTTAGCGCTGTTCGATCGCGGCTTAGATATCGAAGTGATCGCCCGCGATCGCAACCTCAAACCCAGTACGATATGGGCGCATCTATCGGAAGCAGTCAATCTAGGACATGCGATCGACCCCGATCGCCTCATTTCCCCTCCACGTCAAGCCACCATTCGCGATGCGATCGCTAAACTTGGCATGACCTCCCTCAAACCAGTTTTTGAACATTTAGAAGGTGCGTACAGCTACGACGAACTTCGCTTTATGGCTGCGATCGCGCGTATGAAATCTGGCGAACAGAGTTAGGTAACTGATGATGGAATACCCCATGGAAAGTAGGTAGGCGTGAAAAAGATAAAGTATGTAAAGGAATATAAAGCAGCTAGGTTTTATTAAACCGAAATCGCTCAACTCGCCAATTCAAGAATGAAATGCAACGGGGTCTGATGAAGCAAAGAATACTTCGTAA
>NZ_JAZBJZ010000094.1:0-20937 GCF_036349135.1 Tumidithrix elongata BACA0141 | reverse complement strand
ACTCAACGCTGATGCCTTTTCTAATGCTCTCAATCTTTTGTCCTGTACTTAGGATCTTCAGACATATCCTCCAACTTTCTAACCGAAGCAGCTGTAATAAATTCGTTATCACTATCGCCTAAACGCTCTAGCATTTCTCGGATGGCTTTGTAAGCCTCTTCTTGAGAATTATAGTTACGGTTAAAGTACTCATCACGAACCGAGTTCCAGTTCGTAAGTTTAAACTTATCGGCTATGTAGTCTCGGTTTATCACCGACCATACTTCTTCAACCATTTCAGCATAATGCTTCGGTTTTAACTGTTTTAATTCCTCAGCTAACAAGCAAGTAGATGAGCCTATAAAATCTACGACTATTGATGCAGTTAGGATGGAAAGTGATAAGCTCAACCCCAGAAAGCATCGCATAGTTTTCATTGGTTTATCTTAATTGTTTCAGGTAATCATAGCGTTTATTTTGAGATTTAGAAAGATTTAAAACTAAATCCTCATAGTTCGCTTATTTTTTTGATACCAATTTAATTGGGGACAGCAACAGATAGGAAATGCAAGACACTGTAATTCTTATCGACATGCTAGATCTGTTACCCTCAGTCTTTAAATTGGTATGAGATTTCCAAAATTTATTCAAGCTATTCCAAATAAGCGCACCGCAATTCAATGGAATTCATCGCGATCGCTCTATGCTTTTAAGGTGATTTGCGATCGCGTGAGGTTTATGGGTGACTCCGCAGCCATGCGTTCAAATCGGCAACCGTTTCAAAATCTAAAACCGCCTCAGCCAAATCCTCAAGTTGTGACACAGACAACTTCGAGATCCGAGACTTGACTCTAGGGCTTACCTTTCCAAACTTGTGAGTCAACAAACGCAACAGCATAACAATCTGACCCTGCTGTAAGCCCTGCTGTAAGCCCTGCTGTAAACCAAGTTGTTTGCCTTGCTGTAAACCCTGCTGTAAACCTTGCTGTAAACCCTGCTGTAAACCTTTTTGCTTACCCTCAGCTAAACCCTCAGCCAAGATTTCTTGATAAGTTACAGACTCTTTCATAATGTCACTCCGCAATAAACGTTGAATTAATTGCTTTTCTAATACTAACCCAGCCAACACATAAGTCGAAGCCGCCACATTACTTTGCACCTTGCGATCGCTAATTTCCTCGATCCGATGTGCCACTAACCGTAAAGTTTCTTCACGATTGCGCGTCTGACTCAACACCGCAAAGGGCAACAAGCCCTCAAACTGTTGGAACACTTCAGTAGGCTGCTCCCATAACCTGATCGCCTCAAACTCATGGTGTGTGCCAGGTATGCTAAAACTCGTTTGGTAAACCATTTCTGAACTCGTAGGCATCAGATAAATTACCACCTGTCGCATTTGTTTCTCTGGGAAACGCCGATAAACGCGAACGCGATAGTCAAGCATCCGAAAAGGCATCGATGCGTCTGGCTGCGTTTGAAATTCCAAATGCAACACGAGATTCTGGCTTTGCAGCAAAATTAACGAATCAGCTCGAATTGGTTCTAAAGAGAGTTCCGTCGGACTTAGCTCCGTTAGGGGAATTGGTTCGCCAATCAGCCATGAAGCAAAATCCTGTGGGAAATTTTCTGCTAGAAATTTACAGATGTTGTCAAACATGCGGGCGATTTTAGCAGATTATTCGGTGCATGCGATCGCACAGCAATTTCGACGTTATGCATCATCAACGCAACTGATTTTTGTCATGCCTAACGATTTAGATAGATATTCGTCAAGGGTTAAAGATAGTTCGGCGATCGCAAGTTTCCACTCCTACCCTTATCGCTAGACTTCCCTCTTCCGTATTCCCTGTTACAAAATCTTCTCTCAGCCAGCGCTTAACCTAACAACATTCCAATCGCTTATGAGAAAGAGAAATTAGCGAATGAGCGCACATTATTCTGTCGTAATTGTCGGTGGCGGTCAGGCAGGTCTTTCGATGAGCTACTGCTTAAAGGAAAGAGGCATCGACCACATCGTCTTTGAAAAAAATCAAATCGGACATTCTTGGCGTACCCACCGCTGGGACACCTTTTGTTTGGTCACACCCAACTGGCAATGCCAACTACCAGGCTATCCCTACCCAGGGAACGACCCCAACGGATTTATGCAAAAGGATGAAATCGTGAAGTATATAGAGGACTACGCTGCCTCCTTCGATCCGCCAATTAAAGAGGGTGTTGCCGTGTCAAAAGTTCGCAAGAATGAAGCGCGGAATGTCTTTGAAGTCACAACCTCCATTGGAGACTTTACTGCCGATCAAGTCGTGATTGCTGTGGGAGGTTACCATACGCCCAAACTACCCAAAATGGCAGAGCGCTTGCCAGAGGATATCGTACAGATTCATTCCTCTCAATATAAAACGCCAGATTTACCAGGCGATCGCGCTGTATTAGTCGTAGGTACGGGACAATCGGGCTGTCAGATTGCGGAAGACCTCCACCTCGCAGGCAAACAGGTACATTTATGTGTAGGCAGTGCGCCGCGATCGCCGCGTCGATATCGCGGTAAAGATGTGGTGGAATGGCTCGACCAAATGGGTTACTACGATCTGTCAATTGACGATCATCCCCAAAAAGAGAAGGCGAGAACCAATACCAATCACTATGTCACAGGTCGGGATGGCGGTCGCGAGATCGATCTGCGGCAATTTGCCCTAGAGGGAATGCAACTGCATGGCAGGTTGAAAGCGATCGCCAAAACCAAGTTGGAATTTTTTGACGACCTCAAGCAAAACCTAGATGGCGCTGACGCAGTAGCTGAGAATATCAAGAAAACCATTGATGGATTTATTGAGAAGAATCAGATTGAAGCCCCGAGCGATCCGCCCTATAAACCTGTTTGGGAGCCAACAGCCTCGATTTTAGAGATTGATTATATCCAAGCGAATATCGGCGCTGTGATCTGGAGTACGGGATTTCATTCTGATTTTAGTTGGATTGAGATTCCAGTATTTGATGGCAAGGGCTACCCCGGTCACAAGCGCGGGGTTACGGATGTCGGAGGATTCTACTTTTTAGGCTTGCCTTGGCTCTATACATGGGGTTCGGGAAGATTCTCAGGCGTGGCAAGGGATGCCAGTTACTTGGCAGAACGCATCGTGGCAAGAAAAAAAGTTGCCTATCCGAGTGCTTGGAGCGTCGTGAATGAATTCCTTCTCGGTTCGTAGCAAATGTTACCAGAATCCCCAAGGAACTTGAAAGAACTATCGAAATCGATAGGTATCTAGGTGCGATTTTTGTGAGTTCCTGACATTGCGATCGCCACCCCTAGTTATATGGATAGACTTCGCAATTCCGTATTGCGTGTTACAAAACATGCTCTCAGCCAGCACGTAATCTGTCAACCATGCCGTTAGTACTGCAACAAATATTTAAGTAAGGAGACAATCATGCCTGAAGTAACTAAACCCGCACATCAAACTGGTGATTTCTTTGTCGATTACGAAGAGAAGGTATTCCCTGATGTCAAAGCAGACCCCGGTGAGAAAGCGTTGGTGACGTTCCACACGGTTGCCTTTGAAGGTTCGATCGGCTTTGTGAATTTGCTCCAAGCGACGCGCCTACAGCGCAAGGGCTTTGAAACTTCTATTTTGCTCTATGGTCCCGGTGTAACGTTAGGCGTGCAACGTGGATTTCCAAAATTAGGAGATGCGGCATTCCCCGGACATCAAAATTTCAACGATCAAATCACCAAATTTATGTCTGAAGGTGGCAAGGTCTATGCCTGTCGCTTTGCCTTACAGGCTCTCTACGGTCATGGCGAACCTTCTCTCATCCCCGGTATTCGCCCAATTAGTCCTTTGGATGTGTTGGATATCGTACTCATGCATCGTAAGGATAATGCCTTCATTTTGGATACTTGGACATTGTAGAAATATTCAATAAAAGCATTCAATCAAAACATTCGCAAATATTTGCATGGATTCCTCACACCTCGATTATTCGCGTAAAATCAGAGCTGCTGCCGTACAGATCAGTCCCGTTCTATTTAGTCGCGATCGCACAACTGAGAAAGTCTTGGATGCGATCGCTAAAGCTGCCAAAGAGGGCGCTCAACTGGTCGTATTTCCAGAGACATTTATTCCCTACTACCCTTACTTTTCTTTCGTACAGCCTCCCGTGCTCATGGGTAAAGAACATATGCGTCTTTACGAAGAAGCCGTTACGGTTCCCAGTGCTGTGACCGATGCCGTTAGCAATGCTGCCCGATCGCACGCGATCGTGGTGGTGTTGGGGGTCAACGAACGGGATAGAGGTTCGCTTTACAATTCCCAACTGATCTTTGATGCGGATGGCACGTTGCTCTTAAAGCGGCGCAAGATTACGCCCACTTACCACGAACGCATGGTTTGGGGGCAAGGGGATGGAGCGGGATTGAAGGTTCTGGATACGGCTGTAGGAAAGCTGGGTGCGCTCGCCTGTTGGGAGCATTACAATCCTCTGGCAAGATTTTCTCTGATGGCACAACACGAACAGATTCACTGCGCTCAGTTTCCCGGTTCCTTAGTGGGTCAAATTTTCGCTGACCAGATCGATGTGACAATTCGACATCACGCTTTAGAAGCGGGCTGTTTTGTCGTGAACTCCACGGGTTGGCTCTCACCCGAGCAGGTGGCACAAATCACAACCGATGAGAAGCTACAGAGGGTTCTAAGTGGTGGCTGCAATACGGCAATCATTGGACCAGAAGGCAATCACCTCTGTCCGCCGATTACCGAAGGCGAAGGAATGGCGATCGCCGATCTCGATTTCTCTCTCATTACCAAACGCAAACGCATGATGGACTCTGTCGGTCACTATTCCCGTCCCGATCTGTTGCAATTGCAGCTTAATTCCCAAGCCCAGCGATCGCTAATTGATGAAAGGTTACCAGAAACTGACACAACCTCAAATCCTCAGTATGCTCCCCTGCCAGAAATTTCCTATGGACTATTCCAATCCCTGACCTAAAGTTCTCAATCAGTAAGCCGATGAATAAACAACAGCTAATTACGGAAATTCAAACGCAGGGACTGAAATGGGTCGAGCCCAATACAGGCAATGCGGGAGCGGCGGGACGCAAAGGTGGCGCGGGGCCTTCCGATCATAAAGCGATTACGATTGAAGGAACGACGGTAATGGTTCCGATCTATACGGGTTCGGCAGCGCGATCGCCCTATACTGCAACCCTCGATCCCGTTACCGATCGCGTCGTCCTACAGCTTGACGAACGCGAAATCGCACCGATTTCCTTTCCCCAGAAACCCAAGTTCTACGATCTGATCACCAGCGATGGCATTCCCTATTGGAAAATTGCGCTTCTGCACAGTCACGATGTTTTAGCGACCACGGTTCTACAGACCTGTATGCGCTATAACAATACGGAGACATCCTGCCAGTTCTGTGCGATCGGGCAGTCACTGGAAGCTGGTCGCACGATCGCGAGAAAAACACCCGCCCAACTTGCCGAAGTTACCGAAGCTGCGGTGCGTCTGGATGGAGTCAAGCATTTGGTCATGACTTCGGGGACGCCTAACACCAGCGATCGCGGTGCTGCCTATCTGACAGAATGTGCAAAAGCGATCGCAGCTAGGGTAAATATTCCAATCCAAGCGCAATGCGAACCGCCCGATGACTTCATCTGGTTCGATCGCATGAAAGCTGCGGGTATTGACAGCTTGGGCATGCACCTAGAGGCAGTCGAACCAGAAGTTCGCGCCCGCATCATGCCGGGAAAAGCCACGGTTCCTGTGGAATATTACTTTGAGGCATTCGCTGCTGCGGTCAAAGTATTTGGTTGGGGGCAGGTCAGTACCTACCTCCTTGCAGGCTTGGGCGATCGCTTAGAAACCTTGTTAGAGATTAGCAATCGCCTAATTCAACTGGGGGTCTATCCTTTTGTCGTTCCCTTCGTACCGATTACGGGTACGCCACTCGCCAATCACCCTGCACCAAAGAGCGAATTTATGTTCGCCCTCTACGAACAGATTGGCAAAATGCTGAAACGAGCGGGTATGTCTTCTGAAGACATCAAAGCTGGCTGCGCCAAATGCGGTGCTTGTTCCGCCCTCTCCAATTTTGAGAAGTAGTTCTTCCAGTAGGGGCAATTCATGAATTGCCCCTACTGGAAGGAAGTTATTGTGCGGCTAGGGCTTTGATTCTTCTCCCCTCTTTTTTAAGGGGGGCTGGGGGGGATCTAAACCCTTAAACGCAGCAGCTGGGCTGAGAAAAGCCGAAGTCCAAGACTAGAATTCGGAACCCACACAAAGAATCCCAAATCACCTATGAGCAACTCCTATCATTTTAAACTGGCAACCACGCCTCAGGAAATCAAAGCCTATTTCGATCTGCGCCATGCCATCTTTGTGGAAGAGCAATATGTGTTTGAGCAAAACGATGTTGATGACATCGATGCGATTGCCTATCCCATTGTTGCGATTGAAACCGTTAGCGATCGCGTTGTCGGTGTGGTGCGCATTTACGAACCGCAACCTGGACTTTGGTACGGGGGGAGATTGGGAACCGATCGCGACTATCGCAGGGGTTGGCAAATTGGTAAAGGCTTAATCTACAAAGCTGTGACAACGGCGAATACTTGGGGATGCGATCGCTTCTTGGCAACGGTGCAACTTCAGAACGTGCGGTTCTTTCAACGGTTGCATTGGGATTCCCTCGAAGAAATCACGATCGCAGATCGTCCTCATCACCTCATGCAAGCCGATCTTAACTTTTATCCTGCGGGAATAGAATTATGTCCCAGTCTTCTGCGACAAACAAAGCAGGCGTCCTAATGCTGTCGGAATTGGTAGCGCGATTAAAGCGATCGCTGAGCATTCAGCACAAACAGGATATTCAGACAGCCGCGATCGCATTGGGTGGGGATTGGCACAGCGATCGGGTTTTGCTGGGAGATGACTGTGCTGCAATTCCCGATGGCGATGACTATTTATTACTGGCAGCAGAGGGCATGTTGCCACAACTGCTCGAAACTGACCCTTGGTTTGCGGGTTGGTGTGCCGTAATGGTGAATGTCAGCGATATTTATGCGATGGGGGGCACTCCGATCGCGGTTGTCGATACCCTCTGGAGTCAGTCGCTAGAATCTACTCAAGCAGTCTGGGAAGGGATGAAAGCGGCGGCGCGGACTTACAATGTGCCGATTGTGGGAGGTCATACAAATTGTCATAGTCCCTACAACGCGCTATCGGTGGCGATTCTAGGTCGAGCCAAGCGGTTAATTACCAGCTTCCATGCCCAGCCGAGGGATTTACTCTTGGTTGCCGTGGATTTTCGCGGCAAATCCCATCCCGACTATCCCTTTTGGAATGCTGCCACTACAGCCGATCCCGTACGACTCCGCGAGAATTTGTCGATTCTGCCACATCTTGCGGAATCAGGGTTATGCGATGCTGGCAAAGATATTAGCAATGGCGGCATCCTAGGCACGCTCTTAATGCTACTAGAAACCTCTGGTTGCGGTGCGATCTTGGATTTAGATAAAATTCCCTGCCCAACTGAGATTCCTCTGGAACGTTGGCTAGTTTCCTTCCCCAGTTATGGCTTTCTCTTGAGCGTGCGCCCCGATCGCGTAGCAGAAGTACAGGCACAGTATCATCAGCAGAATTTGGTTTGTGAGGTTGTGGGCGAGGTACAACCCACAACAGAACTAATCCTGCGGCAGAATCCATCCTGTCAGGAATCACAAGAAGAATCTGTTCGATTTTGGGATTTTTCTCAGGAGTCTTTAACAGGTTTCTCTAAAAAAATATAGCAATCGCCAGAGAGGTTAAGCCAAAATTCTCCTGTCTGGCGATTGCTATAATACCATTGACTTCAACTTCGCAGTGTGGCAGCATTCACCGTCAAAGACTCCGCCAACGGGATATTTATCTTTTTCAAAAATCGCTAAAATTGTCGCAAGAAACGTAAATCGCTAGAAAATAAGCGGCGAATGTCATCAATTTGATGTAAAACCATCGCCACGCGATCGACGCCAAAGCCCCACGCAAAACCTGTGACAGCTTCTGGGTCGTAGCCTACCGCTTTAAATACATTGGGGTCTACCATGCCACAGCCGCCTAGTTCCAACCAACGACCATTCCACTGCACGTCTACCTCAGCGGATGGCTCGGTAAATGGGAAGTAGCTCGGTCTAAACCGCACGGGACAATCTCCTAATAATTCTTCAATGAAGGTTTTCACTGTGCCTTTGAGATCGCCAAAGGTTAAGCCCTCTTCAACAGCTAATAGCTCCAGTTGATGAAAAATGGGCGAATGGGTGGCATCCACATCATCTTTACGATAAACGCGACCCGGACAAACAATCCGTAATGGGGGCTCGTGCTCCTCCATATAGCGAATCTGCACAGAGGAAGTTTGGGTACGCAGGAGTTTGCCATCGTTGAGATAAAGCGTGTCTTGCATATCTCGCGCCGGGTGATCGGCAGGCGTATTCAGTGCCTCAAAGTTATAGTAATCCGTCTCAATTTCTGGCCCTTGCGCTACGGTAAATCCCAAGCCCACTAGGATATCGAGCATGCGATCGATCGTACCTTGCAGGGGATGAATTCTGCCTTGAGGCGATCGCATCACACCTGGCATCGTGACATCAAGGGTTTCTGATTCTAGTTGCTGGGCGATCGCGGCTTGTTGAAGGGTTTGTTTGCGTCGATCGAGCTGCTCTTGCAAAGTCTGCTTGATTTGATTGGCGATCGCGCCCACTTGAGGACGTTCTTCTACAGAAAGCTTACCCATTGCCCCTAGCATCTGAGACAAAATTCCTTTTTTGCCTAAATACTCAATCCTTACTTGTTCGAGCTGTTCGGGGGTTTGAATGTCTGCTACTGACTGAGTAGCTTTTTCGGACAGGGCTTGTAGTTGTGCTTTTAAGCTGTCTAAATCAGTGGTCATCTATTTTTCGCGCAAAACCTTAAGAAATCTCGGTCACATCAACTTTACCAGACAAAACTTACACATGGAAATTTCAAGGAAGCCTGCTTATCCCCATAGGATTGTGGTGTCTGGGTTTATGAGGTGCATGATCTCAGGGGCGAAAGTTAAGTTATTGCCCTTGCTACACTTACAGATCTTGTAACGGTTTTTGCTGAAGGCGATCGCGGGCATATTCAGCCGCCGCAGCCACCTGGGGATGGGAATCTTTGACCATATAATTAAGTGCTGATAGGCTCTTAGCACAGGGCAAATTGCCGAGGGCTTCAGCTAAACGTTGGCGCGTTAACCAATCCTCGGATTGCACAAAGTCAAGAATACGATCGACGCCACGCAGATCGCCAATTTCACCTAAAGCTGCGATCGCGGCTTGGTGTAAAACAGTTTCTTTGCTACCTAAAGCCTGTATGAGGGCATCGTAGGCACGCGGATCGCCAATATTGCCTAGGGACACCGCTGCACTAAAGCGTACTAGCCACTGCACGTCCTCATAAAATGCTCTTAACAGTGGATCGAAAGCTCTAGGATCTCGCAAATATCCCAAGGCGCCAGCCGCTGCTGCCCGAATGCCGTAGTCGGTCTCGGTCTCTAAGATTTTTACTAAGGTCGGTAAGCAAGCGTCTGTTGGCTTTATACCTAAAGCAAATACTGCCATCGAACGAATTTGAAGATTTTCATCGTCAATAACCTTTAAAATCAACGGGACAGCTTGCTCGGCAGGGATATCTCGTAAAGAAACCAACGCTAATAAGCGATCGCGCGAATCATTACTATTGAGCTTCTCTTCTACATCATTCAGGCTAGGCAAAGTCATAAAAACTATTTTACTTTCAATGTTAGGAACTTAAGATATTCGGGGATATTTAACAGGGTCGAGATTTTACCTAAAGCCCACAACTTAAGTGTAGGCACTGACATTGTAATTATGCTTCTAGCTGAGGGCTGAAGCTTATTGATGAGAGAAGCGATCGCCTTACTTACTCGCAGCTTTTAGTTACAGAAGCACGAAAAAAGTAACAATATTCAACGAATATCCGTCAGATCTCTATGTTTTTTGGGTTACAATAATAGTAAGGGTGCGAAGTAAAAATGTAGGTGATAAACTCTAAACACAGGCTTGTATCTCTTGGTAAATCTTAGAAAAACTCTACCGATAGAGTGATTTTAATTACATTATCCTTAGATAGGTTGGTAAGAGTTATATGTTTTGTGGTATACAAGTAAACACTAAAGGAACGATTACTCTCGTGAGGAGTGGATGTATGAAAAATTCTTATTTGAACTTAGCTGGTGTTATCGGCGTTATCGGTGTTACTAGCGCAGTCATCGCTAGTCCTTCACTTGCCGGTGAATTGACAACCTCCAAGACAACAAAGCTAGAAGCCGAGAAAATCTCTGCTCCAGTTGCATCTGACATCAAAGTAAAGTCTCAGCCATCTCTAGAGACTGTCAAAATTTCCCAAAATCCAGCCGTCCAATCAGTTTCACAATCTGCTGAAGTAAAAGTCAGTCAGGTTGTTACTCCTGATGATTCCCTGGCTCAAAATGTTACCTCTGTTTCTCAATTGAGCGATGTCCGTCCTACAGATTGGGCATTTACAGCTCTCCAATCCCTAGTTGAGCGTTATGGTTGTATCGCTGGTTATCCCGATCGCACCTACCGTGGTCAACGCGCACTCAGCCGCTTTGAGTTTGCTGCTGGTTTGAATGCTTGCTTAGACAAAATCAACGAAATTATTTCTGCCGGCTTAGCAGACAAAGTTAGCAAGGAAGACCTCGCTGCACTGCAAAAACTTCAAGAAGAGTTTGCTGCTGAACTAGCTACACTTAGAGGCCGTGTTGATGCTCTTGAAGCCAAAACTGCAAAGTTAGAAGCTCAACAGTTCTCTACAACAACCAAGCTTGAAGGTCAGGTCGTCATCGCTGTAAACGGTGGTTCTTCAGGTAACAGTTTCTTGAATCAGCCTGGATTAAATGCACTTGGTGGTTCAATTGCTACAACAAATCCTGGCAAATCCAACGTTACACTCTTGTCACGGGTTCGTCTTAACTTCAATACCAGCTTTAATGGTGATGATCTGTTAATCACTCGCTTGCAAGCAACTACCGGTACTGGTGCCAATAACTATGGTGCTTTATTGTTCCAACCAGGTTCCTTTGCCGCAGGTAATGTAGGATTCTCTGGCGCTGGTCTTGATTTCGGCGGCGGTAGCAGTGGTGCTTTCTCACTCAACAAGTTGACCTATGAGTTTGGCAGCCGCGATCTGAGATTGACCTTGATTGCTCAAGGTAATGCCTTTGACTACGTTGATACTAATAGCTTTGCAAACAACGAAGCCGTAGACTTTAACTCTAGCTTCTTTATCAACAACCCCTTCCATACCGTTGTTATTGCTGGGCAAGGTGCTTTCTTAAGCTGGAACCCCAACAACAGTGCATTTACTGCACGTCTTTTGTACATTGCTAACGCTGGTGCTTCTGCTACACCCGGTGTTGCCGCCTCAACGGGTATCTTCTCTAACCGTGGTTTGAGTGGTGACCCCTACCAAGCTACTGCTGAAGTTGAGTTTGCCCCTAGAACCTCAGATGGTACAAAGGGTCCATTTGCAATCCGCCTGCAATATACCAATGCTTCTACTGGTAACGTTACCTTTAATACTGGTGGCGTTAACCTAGAATGGGCGTTCTCTAAGTATGCAGCTATCTTTGGTCGTTATGGTTTTGGTACGATTGATGGTCGTGGTGTCCTAGCTTCAACCAATCCTGGCTTGTCTGGTCTTGTTAATGCAGCTTATACAGGCAGTAACCTCAGTCCTCAAACCTGGTCGGTGGGCTTTGCTTTCCCTGACTTGTTCAAGAAAGGTGCTCTAGCTGGAATTGCAGTTGGTCAACCCTTTATTGAGAGCAATGTTGGTAATGCATCACAAACCAACCTAGAGTTGTTCTACAACTTCCCAATCTCAGACCATATCAGAATCACTCCTGATGTTCAGTTTGTATTTAACCCTAACAACAACTCATCCAATAGTACTGTTACCATCGGTACTTTGAGAACTGTATTCTCGTTCTAGATTTAATCTGATGAAGCTGTTAAATAGTTATCTATATAACTAGCCTGTGAATAGCCCCCTCTTCGAGGGGGCTATTCTTTTGAAAATCGATCGCCAATTTGTACAATTTCTTTTTAAATGTCATGGAGCTTTGGACGATCGCTATGCATTGCCTTTGGGAAGAATTTTTCAAATTGGTATCAAAACTGTATGTAGTATGAATAGGTAGAGCGATTGAGAATGTATGGTAGGTAATCGGTCAGATTGGTTTCCCACGGCAGTTTGGAATTTTGATCTAGATACACATGAAAAGCTTAATCAAGATCTTCTAAGCGCAATATATGCAGAAAAACAAAGAGATGCCCAAGGGGTGAATTGGTCAAACTCCTTAGGTTGGCACAGTGTAGACAATCTGCACCAAAAGCATCCATTTAAACCTTTGATGGATATCGTCCTGACCAATGCTACAGAGGTTGCCAATTGTTTAGCATGGGATCTAAGCAAGTACACCGTCACCGTGAATAACTGTTGGGCATTGGTTAACGGTAAGTTTTCTTCTAACTTCCTTCACAATCACCCTAACTCTCTTTTGAGTGGAGCCTACTACGTTCAAGCAGCAGAAGAATGTGGTGGGTTGTTTTTTCGAGATCCCAGAGAAGTTACGCATATGACTATGCCTCCATTAACGGAGTTAACGCCTTGGACACTTCAAAAGGTAACTTATAAGCCTATTCCAGGGAGGATGATTATTTTCCCAAGTTGGCTGTTGCATGGTGTTGAGCCGAACCTAAGTGAAGATGAGCGGGTGACTGTTAGTTTCAATCTGGGGCTTAGACCGATCGCCTAAACCGATCGTGTAAATTTAGAGATCTACCCAGTCGGGTTCTACTTCTAATAAAATTTCAGCGATCGCTTGACGCAAATTCTCAGCATTGGGTTTTGTTAGGACTTGCTCAAACAAAGCTTTTACAACTGCGGGTTCGCTACACAACATCAATCCTGCTTGAATTTGTCCGATCGCTCCCCCTGGAATTCCCTCATTCAGAAGTTCCACAGCCCTGCCAAAAGCCATAAGCGCATAATTACGCTTTGCTTGAGCGGTTAGTTCGGCACGCAAGTTCTCAGGGAGGTATGTATTGGTAATATCAATGCCGATATGCAGATCGGAGGTACGAACTCCTGTCACAACTTTTGCACTTGTAATACTCTTTTGATGATGTCGGTAGGTTGCCAAAACCTCGGTTTCGTACCACCAATCGTAAAAGGACGCTACCCTTTTAAAAACTTCCCAATCTTCGCCGCAGCCATTTTCAAAGCAATGATAGCCACCTAAATGTTCGTAAGCCTTACGTTTGATGACAACGGCAGGGGGGCTTAAAGGATTATTTACTGCGACAATCGATAGCCAGTCCTGGAGGATCCCAGGTGTAGAACGGTGCAACTCAGAGAGACAAATCCAATTTCGGTTTGAGTCGCCGATCGCATATCGGCAGCAGGCCGCGCCTACGGTCTCAGGCTGAGAAAGTAGCGATCGCTGAAATTTTCGATAAAAATTAGGTAGCACCCAGTCGTCGTCATGTAAAAGATGAATCCATTGCCCTGTTGATTTTTGTAATCCTGTATTGAATGTAAAAGAGTTACCATGATTTTGCGAATGTCGATAATACTCGACCCTCCCCTTGCCGATCTCTTGTACTGTCTTTTCTAAGTCTGTGGGACTACAATCATCGATCACTAAAATCTGCATTTCCTCTGGACTCAATGCCTGCGCAAGTACGCTTTCAAGACATTCAGCGAGATGGTCAGGGCGATTGTAAGCAGGAACGATCACGCTCCAAAAAGGACGCGGAAGATTGGGGGCAACTGGATAGATTCGCGGGAATAGACTTTCGTTGATACTCATAAGGGCAAAAGGTTTAGTTTTTACGCTGAAGAAATTGTATTGTGACTTTATGAGCTAAATTGCTAATCCAAAAATGTCCGAAGCAGATCGAAATTTTGATGCGCACCCTATCAGTCTCCCAGTTTATCAGCAAGCTGAGGCTGAGCTTCGGGCGGGACAGTTTGAAAACGCGATCGCAGCTTGCCAAAAAATTTTAAGCCAAACCCCCGACTGTGTGGAAGCTTATCAAATCATGGCTGAGGCATGGCTGGATTTGGGCAACTATGAGGCAGCGATGCAAGCGCAGATTCAGTTAGCAGAAACCCATTACAGGTTGGGGATTCAATCCGTGCAGGCAGGGTGGGCTGCCGATGCGATCGCCCATTTTGAGGCAACCATCGAGATCGATCCTGAATTTGCCTATGCCTATTACAATCTCGGTACGGTGTTCTGTCAACTCGACCAATTTGAGCAGGCGATCGCTTGTTTTGAGCAGGTTTTAGAAATTTTGCCCGATGCTGACACTTATGCCAGTTTAGGGGAAATCTATGCGGCTTCTGGACAAACGGATTTAGCGATCGCCCACTATCAATCTGCCTTAGAGATTCAGCCCGATCATGCGATCGCGCTGTGGCGTTCTCATTTGGTTTTGCCAAATCTCTATGACGATCGATCTCAAATTCAAACTTGGCGCGATCGCTTTTCGCAAGGGTTACAAAAGCTATGCGAATGCGTGGAGTTAAATACAGAATCGGGAATACAGACAGCTCTGAGGGGATTGCAGCACAATGTCAATTTCTATCTGGCATACCAAGGGCAAAACGATCGCAGGTTGCAACAGCAGTATGGCGAACTAGCCCATCGAATTATGGCGGCTCGTTATCCGAAATGGGTAGCCGAACGAAGCATGCCTACGCTTCATGAAAATCTCAAGGGTACAGGAAAACTTCGCATTGGCTATCTCTCGTCGTTTTTTCATCAGCACAGCATTGGTAGAACCACCATTGGTTTTTTGCGACACCGCGATCGCCAGCAGTTTGAGATCTATACCTACTACATCGGCACGATCGCCGACGCCATGACCGAGGAGTACCAACAGGAAAGCGATTACTTCCATCACATACCCAATGACCTAGAGACCGTATGTATGCAAATCGCTACCGATCGCCTCCACGTTCTGATTTTCCCCGACATTGGCATGTATGCTCCGACAACTCAAATTGCGGCACTGCGACTTGCACCGATTCAATGTGTAACCTTAGGACATCCTGTAACGACGGGTTTACCGACCATTGATTACTTTCTATCGAGCGAATGGATGGAACTTCCCCACGCGCAGTCTCATTACAGTGAAACATTGGTGAACCTTCCCAAAACTGGCATGGCATATCCCAAGCCAGTTTTGCCGCTTGAACCTAATTCCCGCGCCGATTTTCCATTACCAGAGGATGCTGTAATTTATCTCTGTTGTCAATCACTCTTTAAGTATTTACCGCAGTATGACTACATCTTCGCTGCGATCGCTGCACAGGTTCCACAGGCAAAATTTGTATTTCTCGCCCACCCTCGCAGTTCTGAAATTACCGATCGCTTCTCTGCCCGCCTCTCACGTACGTTTGCGGAATTTGATTTGCATAGCCAAGACTATTGCCTAATCTTGCCACAACAGGAACGCAGAGAATATCTCAGCCTCCATTTGCGATCGGATGTGTTTCTTGATACGCTGGCTTGGTCTGGGAATAATACCTGTCACGAAGCGATCGCCTGTGGTTTGCCCATTGTCACCTGTGGCGGAGAATTTATGCGTGGTCGCCATGCCTATGCAATTTTACAAACTCTGGGAATTGTCGATACGATCGCTGAGAATGAAAGTGACTACATTGCGATCGCCGTCAAACTGGGACTAGAGCCGCAATGGCGCAGGGATATTGCCGATCGGATTAGAAACTGTAGCGATCGCCTTTATGATGATTCCGATTGCGTAAGGGCATTAGAAAACTTTTTAAAAGAGAGAATTACCTCATCCCTGAATTCAAACTGCTAATCGCTAAGAACGAACCCAAGCGATACAGCCGCAAGATACGATCGAAGTAATCAATCGAAGTAATCAATGGGGACAAGACCAATCAAGGAATGCCAAAATACTACTTTGCAGGAGTAGCTTGATCGGGACTGGCTTGACCAGGAACGAGTTTATCGATAATGGATTGGGTGGGGAGAGGGGCATTAAAACTGCGTAAAAAGCGACTCTTTTTAGAACGCTCTGTCCACTCTTTTAGACCGAGACGACGAACCTTGGGGAGTATAGTGGAATTGGGCTTGACAATTACTTCCTCCCCTGTTAGCAAAATAATCTCTTGAGACTGATTCGCTAACCGAACCGACACCGTTCCTTCCCAAGAAAAGAACCGAATGCCTTGATTGATATCCTTGGGAATTTCCACATAGGCAGTTGTACCCTGAATTGATGCCGTTGCTAAAGGCGTAGAGATTTCTGTGGGTACTTTTAAACCAGGCTGCACCCATGTAATCATTTCACCCGACGTAAGATGGAGGCGATTTTGAGGTTGAATTTCCAAAACAGAATCCCCTCCAATCCGAAAGGCAACACCATTATTAAAGTCAACCTGAGTTCTGGCTTTGCCTTGGGTGCGAACGATGTCAGCCAAATGTAGTCCCATGCCGACTTTAGCCGCGATTTCATCTTTGCTGGGCGTAGATTTTTGTTCGGGAGTTTGTTTTGTGCGAACAAATACGGGGTTTTCTTCAATTAACGACACTTTGGCGATCGCTTCTTCCTTCGCTACGGTAGGTGTAGGCGTGGGTGTGGAACTCGCTGTAGGAGGGCTGGGCACGGTGGCAGTAGGTTGAGTATCGCAGCCGAGCAGCGCGATCGCCACAACAAGCATTAACCAAGAACGTTTCATCACATCACCTCTATGAGAATCTAGACTATGCTGGGAATACCTGTTGGCATACTTACAATGTACCATCAGTTTATTTTCTCCTAAGTTGCCTTGACGGTGAACCAAAATGGCAAAACCAAAATCTCGGTATGTTTGTCAGCAGTGTGGCGCTGATTTCCCGCAGGGCTATGGGCGTTGCCCCGACTGTAGCAGTTGGGGAACCTTGCAAGAGCAAATTATCGCTAGTACGGCAACCATTGGCGCAAATGCGATCGCCAAATTACCCAGCCACAAGTCATCGAGTGTACCAACGCCACGGCAAGCCTTAACCTTGGCTCAGATTGGTGACGACCATCAAACCCGATTGCCCTCAGGCTATGAAGAGTTAGATCGGGTATTGGGTGGGGGCATCGTGCCGGGGTCGCTCGTCCTGATTGGTGGTGAACCGGGAATTGGTAAAAGTACGCTGCTATTAGGCGTCGCGCAACAGTTGATGACTCGCTATCCCACCCTGTATGTCTGTGCTGAAGAGTCTGCCCAACAGGTGAAACTGCGATCGCAACGGCTTGGTTTAAACGATCGGAATTCTCAAAATCTCTACTTGATGCCAGAAACTGACTTAGAGACAATCTTACAAGAGCTACATTCGCTGCGTCCGCCTGTGGCAGTGATCGATAGTATTCAGGCGTTATATTTTGCCAATCTCAATGCTGCCCCCGGCTCGGTGTCACAGGTAAGGGAATGTACCTCGGCACTGATGCGCGTGGCAAAACGCGAGAATATTACCCTCTTTATTGTGGGGCATGTCACCAAGGATGGCGCGATCGCAGGGCCAAAAGTGTTGGAACATCTGGTCGATACGGTTTTGTATTTTGAAGGCGATCGCTTTGCCACCCATCGACTTCTGCGATCGGTCAAAAATCGGTTTGGGGCAACTCAAGAGATTGGTGTTTTTGAGATGGTGGAACGGGGCTTACTAGAAGTTACGAATCCCTCGGAATTATTTTTGGGCAATCGCGATCAACCCGCCCCCGGCACTGCCACGATCGTTGCCTGCGAAGGGACACGCCCCCTCGTGGTGGAATTACAGGCATTGGTTAGCCCTACCAGCTACAGTTCGCCGCGCCGCACGACCACTGGCATTGAAACCAATCGGTTTCTGCAAATTCTAGCGGTATTAGAGAAACGCATTGGCATTCCCCTATCCAAGCTAGATGCCTATGTTGCCTCGGCGGGAGGGTTAAATGTGGGAGAACCCGCTGTGGATTTGGGTGTCGCGATCGCAGTCGCAGCCAGTTTTCGCGATCGGGTGGTTGACCCGCGCACCGTGCTGATTGGGGAAGTGGGTTTAGGCGGACAAATTCGCCCCGTCTCGCAGTTGGATCTACGCCTCAAAGAAGCGGCAAAATTGGGGTTTAAACGTGCAATTATTCCCACAACGCAGGTGTTGCAAGATTATGGCTTGGAACTCGTGCAGGTTACTAAAGTACTCGATGCGATCGTGGCGGCTTTGCCGCGCACGCAATTCTCGCCTAGTGAGACAGAAGTGTCTGAAGATCCTTAAATTTCCTCAGAACTATCCTTACTATCCTTGGCATTGGATAGAGCAACATTAGGGATGAAATTTTGGAGCTGCATGGGTGGACGCACGTAATCCATTTCATGCTGTCGAGGCGGAAGTTCTATCGGTATATTTTTGAGTTCCTCGTAGGGAACTTGACTCAATAGATGCGAAATACAGTTGATGTGAGCCCGTCGCTTATCGTCAGAGTTGACGACATACCAAGGAGATTGCTTGATATCCGTGGCATTAAACATATCATCCTTCGCTTTAGAATATTCTACCCACTTGGCTCTCGCCTCTAAGTCCATTGGGCTGATCTTCCAGCGTTTGAGAGGGTTCTTAATCCGTTCTTGAAATCGCTTTTCTTGTTCGTCATCGCTAACTGAGAACCAATACTTAATCAAGAGGATTCCAGCCCTTTGTAACATGCATTCAAATTCAGGACAGGAACGCAGAAACTCAACATATTCCTCATGGGAACAAAAGCCCATCACTCGTTCTACGCCAGCACGGTTATACCAACTGCGATCGAACAACACGATCTCACCCCCAGCGGGTAAATGTGCGGCATAGCGTTGAAAATACCACTGAGTTTTCTCGCGATCGCTAGGGGTTCCCAATGCCACAACTCGACAAACACGGGGATTCAGACATTCGGTAATCCTTTTGATCGTGCCACCTTTTCCGGCTGCGTCCCTTCCCTCAAACAAGACCACGACTTTGAGCTTCTTATACTTTACCCATTCTTGGAGTTTGACGAGTTCGATATGCAGTCGATTCAGTTCTTTCTCATAGATTTTCTTAGGTAGTCTCTCTAGCAAATCTGGAGATTTATGCACTTTTTTTCCAGCTTTTTTGACTTTTGCTGGTGGCATCACAAGATGGTCTTGAGCGTCTTTATGGTTATGATTGCTACCTTTATCTTTTTTCGCCATAATTTTTTCCCAGTTTTTTATGGGTACTGTTTGAAGTTATACCCTTTTCCCAAAAGATCCAAGAAATGTTTTTAAACGTACTTATTTTGAGTATATTTACAATAATCCATAGTCATCATGGATATGACTTATGCGATTCTAAATGATATATGCGAGATTCTTTCTTCTGGATAGAATCGTAGGGATAATTCATGAATTGCCCCTAAACACTGTAAACAATCCTCAATTCTCCGATCTCTCCTCGGCAGAGAGGCCTTCATTGTGCTTTTCCCTCAAGGAATTTTCAGTCGATCGTGATCAAACTATGAAAGCGGGACTCCTATGTTGCTATTGATTATCAGCGGTATCGTGCTTTTCTTGAGCTGTTGGATCTTGATTCCTGCACCCATCTTCTCGTTGATGCCACTTTCGGTAGGTGCGCCAGAAATTAGTCCCCTCCTTGCCGCTTTGAATGCCCCGATCGCACTGCTAGCACTATGGCAATCGACCCAACTTTTTCGCAGGAATGCGAAGCAACGCCAACTGAAATCCCCCAAAAAGTTACGGCGATACCGCATTGCCCTTGCCTTTAGTACTATGGGTCTGATTCTCAGCCTTTTTCCCCTGAGTCAATTGCCCAGCACGATCCAAGCGGCTGAATCGGCGATCGCTCAAGCGATCGGGAGCAATTATCTGGCGCAGATTCCCGATCGCATGCAGTCGCAAATGCGAGCGCAACCCTTTAGCTTTCTAGATTTCTTACAGGGCATTCCATCCCCACCGATTCGATTTACTACAGGAATTCAATTCGCTACACCCGATCGCGTTCCCCTCACACTGGATATTTATCGTCCATCTCAAACGGGAATTTATCCTGCGATCGTGGTCGTGCATGGAGGGGGATGGCAGGGTGGCAGCGCCGCCGATCACGCCAAATTTAGTCGCTATATGGCAGCAAAGGGCTATGTGGTGTGGTCTATTTCCTATCGCCTTGCACCCCGCTATACATTCCCCACCCAGCTAGAGGATGTGCAGGTGGCTTTGAAGTTTATTCAGCAACATGGGCGCGAGTATGAGACCGATCTGGGAAGGATTGCTTTAATCGGGCGATCGGCGGGGGCGCATCTAGCGATGTTGGCAGCCTATAGTCCCGATCCTCCGTCCATGCCGATTCGAGCCGTGGTGAACTACTATGGGCCTGTGGATTTACTCGCAGGATACTACGATCTGCCTTCTCCCGACCCGATTGATAGCCGCACCATGCTGAAGACCTTTTTGGGGGGAACTCCCGAACAATTTGGCGATCGCTATCGATTAGCCTCACCGATTAATTTAGCGAATCGTCCCATGCCACCGTCACTTTTGATCTATGGTGGCAAAGATAGGATTGTGATGGCAAAATTTGGAAATGAGATGTCAAGACGCTTGCAATCGGCTGGTACGCAGTCTGCTTTTCTTGAAATTCCTTGGGCAGATCATGCGTTTGATGAGGTTTTTCAAGGACTCAGCAATCAATTTGCGCTTTACTATACCGAGCGCTTTCTCGCTTGGGCTTTGCGTTGAAGCATCCTATAGCAATCCTATTTGATACAGGAGAGATTCTTTTTTCTAGGTAACGTTAGTTCGGGATAAGAAAACCTGAAACGCTATACATCCCAAGGATCCCCCCCAGCCC
>NZ_JAZBJZ010000093.1:0-21559 GCF_036349135.1 Tumidithrix elongata BACA0141 | reverse complement strand
CCCTTTACGCAAAGATCTCTAGGCGTTGCATTTCATCCTTGAATTGGCGCTTTTTGAAAATGGTATAACCTATCGTTCCAGAAATCTCCATCCAAATGGGCAAGCAATTTTCTCAAACTTGTGAGCGATCATTTGAGCTATGGATTGACTCCTTCTCAAACACCCTTGAGATGATAAAATTCTACGATGATCGACAACATCTGTAAATTCCTCGCAGAGACCTTCCCCACCGACTTCGCCAATTGGCTACTCGGCAAAGCGATCCTTCTAACCAAACTCGAACCCTCTGAACTCTCAGTCGAGCCAATTCGTGCCGATACCGTGATATTTCTCGAATCAACAGAAATCATCCTGCATATCGAGTTCCAGACCGAACCAAATCAAAATATCCCCTTCCGCATGGCAGATTATCGACTGCGGCTGTATCGTAAATTTCCCGATAAACAAATCCATCAAGTCGTCATCTACCTTACCCCCAGCCAATCCCCCCTAGTCTATGAAACCACATTTAACATTGGCACGCTAAACCATCAATTTAACGCGATCAGACTATGGGAGCAGCCCACAGAAATATTTCAGCGATACCAAGGACTCTTCCCCTTTGCCACATTATCTCAAACCCAAAATCCTGAAGAGATATTAAAACAAGTTGCAAGGCAAATTGAAAATATCCAAGATAAGCAGGTACAAAGTAACGTAGCTGCATCGACCGCTATAATATCAGGTATAGCCTTAGACAAGGAAATCATCCAAAGACTACTAAGGAGCGAAATTATGAAGGAATCAGTAATTTATCAGGAAATTTTGCATGAGGGGCTAGCTGAGGGTGAGGCTAGAGGTCTAGCTAAAGGCAAAGCTGAAGGTATAGCCGAGGGCGAGGCTAAAGCGTCTAACCAAATCGCTTTAAATATGCTGCGTTCCAACATTGCCCTAGATGTAGTTGCCCAATTGACAGGACTAACCCTTAAACAAGTCCAAAAACTACAAAAGCTTTCGGCAAAACAGACCAAGCCAACTAAGTCATCAAAGCCCAAGCGCCGGGACGCATCCTGAAAGCGATCGCAGCTTAAGGAAAAATAGCCTTATTAAGTAGCGATCGCCTATTTTTAATAATAATTCATGCACCTGCAAGTCAGCAACGTAGGGTACGTTCATGAAATGAAGCACACCAAACAAGTTTATTGGAGCGATCGCAAATAAAGAGATTCTCTCATGTTGGCAAAGATTATACCAATTTGATTGAGGGTACTACAGATATGCATTTAGTGAGTTCCAATGGTTCAAACTGAGTAGTCAACTAGCGGAGCCATTGGAGGAAATTTCTGTTTGAGGATATTTTGCGATTGGAAGAATAGAAGAGTTAGAGCCGAAGAGCGAATTTATCTCACCGATTATTTCTATCCACTATAGCTAGTTGAATAACTCCGTGCGATCTCATCGCAACGTTCGTTATCGGGATCGCCTGAGTGACCCTGTACCCATTCCCATTGAATTTTGCTTGAATTTAAGCGATCTAAGATTTGCCAGAGTTCTTGATTTTTGACTGGTTTATTGTCTTTGGTCTGCCAGCCATTTTTCTTCCAGCCCTTAATCCACTTGGTGATGCCATCGATTACATATTTACTATCGGTGTAGAGCGTAATTGGCTGAGTTTGTCCCTGCTTTGCATAAAACTCTAAAGCAGCGATCGCTGCTTGCATTTCCATTTGGTTATTGGTCGTATCTTTTGTACCTCCGCCCAGTTCTTTAACAGAGCCATCCCCAAAATGGACAACCACTCCCCATCCCCCTGGACCCGGATTTTTAGAGCAAGCGCCATCAGTATGAATACTTGTAATTTGAGTGGAAGAATTAGGAGTGGAACTAGATGCAATCGCAGGTTTCACCTCTGGAATTTCCTTCCTGACTACAACTAGTTCTCTCTCTTTCTGCTCATTCTTTTCGCTATCTTTTTTTTGGCAGCGCACGACCTCGACCGCGACTGAACCTTGAAAATTAGGAATCGGTGGATGTTTGATCACGCGCAATTGCACTTGTTCAATTTTTGGGTCTTCTAAAAGGCTCTCTGCGATCGCACCTGCTAGTCGTTCGATTAGCTTAAACTTAGAGGTTTGAATCAGGTGCTCAATTTTGCGAATGCTCGCACGATAATCAAGGGTATCTTCGAGGCGATCGTTGAGTGAAGCGGCTTCAAAATCTACCCACATCGTGGCATCAACTTCAAACCATTGTCCTAAAACATTTTCTTCAGGTAACAAGCCCACATAACCGTAAGCGCGCACACCTTTAAGGTAGATTTTATCTGTCATATTTAGTTAGTTTTTGGTTATCGGTTATTGGCTATCGGGCAATAATATCAATTATTTTTATTTTATGTTCTCCAAACCAACAACTGACTGCTGACAAGCATTTCCTAATCAATTAACGTGGGCTGCGTTGGCATTTCATCAACGCCCCCCCTTTTTAGCCTAGACTTATTAGCTGGTCTAGCTTGTGGTAATCCGATCGCTTTTAAATATAGAGGGATGGCGTGCTCAAGCGTGAAGTTTTGCTCAAAATAGCTACGGGCATTTTTGCCAAGATAATCTTGCAATGAGTGATTTTGTGAAAGCATCCAAATATAGTCAGCTAATCCTTGAGCGTCACCATTACTAAAACATTGACCGCAATTTCCTTGCTCGATAATTTGTCGAATATAGGAATCTGGCGGACAGATCGCAGCCACAGGTCTGCCAGTTGCGAGTGTGCCATACAACTTCGATGGAGCTACAACTCCCTCTACATTCGCCTTTAAACTTACCAAAGATAAATCGCAGGCAGTTAGAGAATAAGGCAGAACTTCGTGATCTTGATAGGGAAGTTTGATCGTATTTGGCAATTCTCCTGCGTCGATCGCGGCTTGGATGCGGTGACTGCCCACCCCACCCCCGATGAAAACGAACTTAATCTGGGGGCGATCGCATAATAGACGAGCGGCTTGCATAAGGGTGATTTCATCATGGCAGCGTCCCAAATTGCCTGAATACAGCACGATAAATGCATTAGTTAAACCATGTTCTTGAATAAACCAATTTCGTTCTTTGGCAAGGGGCTTAATAAATTCATTGTCAGCCCAACTATGAATCACATGGATTTTGTCAGCAAGTTCTCTATGACGCTGAATCAATAGCTGTTTCATGGGTTCGCTTAATACGACTAGCGAGTTGGCTCGTCGCCATACTCTTAGGTTAATGGCTTCCCAAATCTTGACAATCCATTCATCGCGCCTAACCACATTTAATCGCACGGCAACTTCGGGATAGATGTCGTAGATCAAGCAGGTATAGGTGTGACCGCATAGCTTATTGTAAAACCAGCCAATCAATCCTAAAAACGGTGGGGCAGTTGTAATAATTAAATGCGAACCTCTTGCGACTTTGGTTCTAAATTTAATTGCACAGCGAACCCAGAACAACAGACTGCTAATCAGCTTACCTCGAATGCGTCTGGGCATGACTTCGGTTGAGCCTGTTCGATTGACCAATACTCCATTGCGATATTCTTGTCGGTCTACATCCCTTTGTTTAAAGGCATAGCTAGGCATTCCTGTAAACACATTGATACTGTATCCTTCCTTAACCAAAGCACATGCTAAGTCATGCACAAATTGCCCTGTCGCCGCATAATCTGGTGGGTAAAACTGCGTAATGATACTGATGCTCGGCTTCAAGTCAGAACACTCCCTAAACATTAGGATGTCAAAGACGACCAGACTGACACGATCTGGCGCGTAAATGAGAAATTAACTAGCCCAATAATTATGAAATCTTTAACGGATGCAGCTTAGAATACCCCCACCTCAGACATACATTTCAGTATGCGCTGAAGTTTTTTCGTAATTCAATCAATCAGCTCTCAAACGATGCGATATTTCCACGCTGACTCAACACTGGGGCTCAGATTATCACATCCGTTGGTACTTGAAAAGTCATTGGTCAAGCCTTAAGACTGCTGGAAAGATTCCTTATAGGTTTCCTGACATTGAGGTTGCCGCAGTCTTTAATTTCTGGCTCTATAAAATCATGCATCACCCAATATAGTAATCTGAGAATGATTATCATTGCTTGCATTGCGATCGCAGGTGGGTTTTATGTGGGAAAAATTGCTTGAGCCATTGAGCTATGGATTTATGCAAAATGCTCTAGTAATTGGCATTTTAATCGGCATTCTTTGCCCCATTGTTGGTACATATCTAATCGTGCAACGTATGTCCCTGCTGGGCGATGTCATGGCACATTCGGTATTGCCCGGACTGGCGATCGCATTTTACCTGCGTGTAAATATTTTGATTGGGGCATTTGTCTCAGGCATTATTAGTGCCTTTCTAATTGCTTGGATTCGTACCCAAACCCGTGTCAAGGTAGATGCGGCAATGGCATTAATCTTTTCTAGCTTTTTTGCACTGGGTGTCATGCTGATTACCCTTTTACGCAACAAGTTAGATCTAGATAGCTTTTTGTTTGGCGATATTCTCGGCGCCACAGTTGAAGATGTCTGGCGAACTGCAATCATTACAGCGATCGTGCTGGCATTGATCAAACTGTTTTATCGGGTGCTCTTGTATTACACCTTCGATCCCTTGGGGGCACAAGCGATCGGGTTGCCCACAGGTTTCATTTATTTAGGATTAATGTCAGCGATCACCCTGACCATTATTGCCAGCATGCAAACAGTCGGTGTGGTTTTGGTGGTGGCAATGCTGATTGGCCCAGGGATTACGGCTTATCTTTTGGTCAAACAGCTACACCATATGATGCTTTTGGGAGCTGGAATTGGCGCTATTTCCAGCATCGTCGGGCTATATATCAGCTACTACTCAAATACCCCCTCTGGACCAGCGATCGTACTGGTGAGTTTTTCATTATTCATCCTTGCCCTCATGTTTAGCCCTTCTCAAGGAATTTTGACTCGTCCAGAAATTGGAAGTCGCTCCAATAAAACTTTGCAAAGTCTAAGGGCAATCATAAAAAATAGCCTTAGAATTTAAGTTCTATTGGGGTTTTAGCTATTTAGAAGCAATCAAAACTTGACCATTTTCTACTTTCACAGCATAGGTCGCCAGTGGTTCCTTTGCAGGCTTTTTACGAACGCTACCATCGGGCGCAAATACAGCACCATGGCAGGGACAGACAAACTCGCCATCTTTCCAATCTACCGTGCAGCCCTTATGGGTACAGGTAGAATTGAACGCCAAGGGCGTAGTAGGATTGTTGCGATCGCGAATGACTAAAACACCGTCTGCTTTAAGTTGCCCATCTTTCTCTAGTTGTGCCACGCTTCCCACAGCACGGAAGCTACTTTTAGGTGCAGAGGTGGTTGTAGCCGTCGTCGATGGGGACGGAGTAGTTGCTTGATCGTTTGAGCAAGCGGTTAATAGGGTAGGAACCCCACTAAATAACCATCCAAGTCCAAACCAAGAAAGAACTTTACGGCGATTCATAATTATTTTTGATTTTTAGATAGGTTTTGTATTGTACGGGAGAAATCATGCCAATCTGATTCCTGTTTCGGGAGCAAATAGGAATAAATCGTCAGAACTGAAAGAGACATCAATCAGGTCATTCGGCGCAGGAATCGATGCAAGAATCCGAGAAGAAATAGAATGGATTTTGATTTGTATGACTTGTGCAGGATCGTCGGGCAGACAAGCCCGAATTAGTGTTTCACTGCCCAATGGTTCCACAATTACAACACGTAAAGTTAGTAATATAGAACTACTGCCATTGCGGTGGGATTCACCCTGCAAAGAATCGCTTTCCAAGGGAACTAGATTTAGGTTCTCAGGACGAATTCCAATCAGAACCTTTTGATCTTGCGCCGATTGTAGCAGCGATCGCCATGGTTCGGGACAGGTGAAGTTTTGTTCGCCGATTGTAAGCAGTTCGTCTTGATAGATAGCTGAGATCGCATTCATGGGTGGGCTGCCTAGAAATGTCGCAACCATGAGATTTTGGGGCTGATAGTAGATTTCTGCTGGCGTGCCAATTTGCTGAATTCTGCCACGATTGAGTACGACGATGCGATCGGCGAGCGTCATCGCTTCTGTCTGATCGTGGGTGACATAAATCATCGTAATCCCCAATTTTTGATGCAACAGTTTCAGCTCGGCACGGGTGTCATCTCGCAACTGGGCATCGAGATTCGATAGGGGTTCGTCTAACAAGAATACCTGCGGTTCCCTTGCGATCGCCCGTCCTAAAGCTACCCGTTGTTGTTGCCCCCCCGATAGTTGGGTCGGTTTGCGGTTTAACAGATGATCGATACTGAGAGACTTTGCCACGACCTGCACCCGATCGCTGATTGTATTCGGGTCAGCCTTGCGCATCTTTAGCCCAAAAGCCAAGTTCTCTGCCACGGTCATATGCGGGTAGAGGGCATAGTTCTGAAACACCATTGCCACATCTCTTTGACGGGCAGGAATTTGATTGACTAAGCGATCGCCGATGGTAATATTGCCAGCCGTAGGTGTCTCTAAACCCGCGATCATGCGTAAAATCGTAGACTTGCCACAACCCGAAGGGCCCACAAACACCCAAAATTCACCATCGGGAATATCGAGGTTGATGTCTTCGATGCCATCAGAGCCTGCCCATCGCTTTGCAATTTTCTCTAGCTGTACCTGCGCCATGGTGAAAATCTGTTACTACTTGAAATATTGGTGAATATTCAATTATTAACGATAGCGCGATCTCCAGATACTCTGATATTCTCGGTCGTTTAAGCCACCACCCGCACTTGCCAAATTATTTTGACGAATTAGTTCGTTCAGGGCATTAATGCGATCGGGTGTTGCAGGGTGAGAATTTAAAAAGGCAGGTGTGCCACCCCCAGAGTTTACTAACTTCTGCATAAAAGCAGGCATGGCTTGAGGGGCAAATCCCGAGCGGGATATCGTTAATAAGCCACGGCGATCGGCATCAAACTCATCTTCGCGACTCAGGGGTAATTGCAGAGCCAGTTGTGCTCCTAGACCAACTAACTGATCGTTCTCCACACCGATTGCTGTGGCAATCCCTTGGGTGATCGCAGCTTGCTTCATTTGTTCCAAAGCGTGCCGACCACCAATATGTCCCATTTCATGGGCAATCACACTGGCGAGTTGGGCAGCGTTGTCGGCTGATGCGATCGTACCCGTGTTGATATAGACAAAGCCCCCCATCGTAGCGAAAGCATTAATGCTGTTATCCTCTACCACTTGAAAGGTATAGGGAATGTTGGGGCGATCGCTATTGGGCACGAGCATTTCACCCAGCCTCCTGACCAATCGAATCGCATTGCGATCGCGGCTAATACGAACCTGTTGCGAGATTTGAGCATTGATCTGGCGACCCAGATTTACTTCATCATTATCAGAGACATTGGAAAGCTGAATCACTTGGATTGCCGAGGGCAAAATCCGAAATAAGTCACCAAAATCTAGCGCGATCGCCGAACTTGGGCTTAAATTGATCGCTAACAGAGTTGTCAATAAAAAAGCGATCGCAAATCTCTGATAACGGCGCAGCCCAACCGCAACGAATTGCTGTACAAACTTGATTAGAGATGTAAACCAGTTAACTACCACAGCCACCTCAACGCTTTAGCTAATATTGTTTAAAAAATAGGTTATTGAGTTGTTAAAGAAAGCGTCTTGCTTTGACTAGATCGCAGAATCTCTTTTAGCAACTTTAAATCAATTGGACTTGTGTTCTTATAGAAAGGTTCCTCCTGTACACTCATTGTAGTATTGCCTTCATCAAGTCACAGCCGATCACACCTAAAATTTAGCCATGGATGCCAATGAATTGTTAAGTCGATATGCCACAGGAGAAACGGACTTTAGTGGTGCCGAGCTCAGTGGGGTACGTCTTGGTGGAGCCAATCTCAGTCGAGCAGATTTATTGGATGTAAATTTCGCCAAAGCCTACTTACATAGTGCAACCTTTATTTTTTCCTGTCTAACCCGTGCCAACCTCCGTGGAGCTGTGTTGATCAACGCAAAACTTGGCGGTGCCAACTTAAATTTGGCAACGTTAAGTACTGCGAATATGAGCAATGCTGATTTGCATGGAGCAATGCTACAGAGTGCCAACCTATATGGAGCCAACTTGACCCTAGCCAACCTAATGGATGCCAATTTAATTGATGCTGACCTGCGAGCAGCCAATCTTAGGGGCGCAAATCTTGCAGGTGCATGCTTACGTGGGGCAAATCTGCGCCAAGAAAGGAGTATGGGGGAGCAACAAGGCATGGAACTGAAAAAGAAACGGAATATCAGCGACCTCAGTAATTCAGATTTACGCAAAGCCGATCTGAGGGGGGCAAATCTTACAGGAGCCGATCTCAATAAATCTGACTTAAGCGGCGCAAATTTACAAGAGGCAACCTTGAGCGGCACAAATTTAACTGAAGCAAAACTAAATGGGGCAAATCTTAAAGGTGCGTTTTTGTCTGAAGCAAACCTAAGTTATGCCTCCTTGACCGGAGCCATCATGACAAATGCAAAGTTAGAACGCGCGATTTTAGTTGGTGCCGACCTTACAGGGGTAAGTTTAAATTCTTCGGTAATGCCCGATGTTAAAGCTAGTCGCATCAAGCTCAAGGGGGCAGACCTCACGGATGTGAAGCTGACTCGTGCCGATCTGAGCCGTGCCGATTTGAGTGGTGCTATTTTGATCGGTGCCAATTTAATCGAAGCTTATTTAGCTAGAACTAACCTAAGTTATGCCAATCTAACCAATGCCTTGCTCAATCGTGCTGAATTAAGCAGTGCGAACCTAGTTGGGGCAGAATTACGCGGTGCAACAATGCCCGATGGCAAGATAAATTGTAATTGCTCAACCTAGAAGGAATCAGGGTTTCAGCCTATAAATTGTCTCAAAAACTAGCTAAATGACACCATTCTCATTTGTCAAACGATAATTTGCTGATATATAGATAAAATAGAGGTAAAATCGACTTTTTGACAGTCATTTTTTGTTGATTTTACTAAGTTGAGCAATTACGATAAATTAAATTCGCGATCCGTTTTCTTAATCCCCCTCAGAAATGGGATTGTCTCAATCGTTTGGTAGAGATTGTCCTGTAAGAATGCCTATATCTGCATAATTTTTCTTTTTTAGGCAATAATCTAAGTTGCAGAAGCCATACTTAAAGTCTTTGAAATTGGGCTAGCAGCCCGTACAGAAAATACTATCTTGATGCAAGCAGGTATGGCATAAAATAACTTAAGTTAACTTTTGTTGAATTTTTAAAAAACTATGGGGCAATCTATGATGGGTCAGCAGATGGAAATGACCGCAACAATTGATTTTCAAACTGAAACCTATCGAGATGCCTACAGTCGGATCAACGCGATCGTGATTGAAGGAGAGCAAGAAGCCTATAACAATTACATGCAACTGGGCGAATTTTTGCCCGAGCAAAAGGAAAATTTGGCAAAGTTGGCAAAAATGGAAGATCGCCACAAAAAAGGATTTATTGCCTGCGGTAAGAATCTGAATGTAGTTCCTGACATGGAGTTTGCCAAACTGTTTTTTTCCTCTCTCCATGGTAATTTTCAGAAAGCAATTCAAGAAGGCGGCTTGGTGACCTGCCTGCTAATTCAATCTTTGATTATTGAGTGCTTTGCGATCGCTGCCTACAACATCTATATCCCTGTCGCAGACCCCTTTGCGCGCAAAATTACCGAAGGCGTGATCAAAGATGAATATCTGCACCTTAACTTTGGTGAAGAATGGCTAAAAGCAAATTTTGCGACCTCAAAAGCAGAGCTAGAAGTAGCCAATCGCCAAAATCTACCCTTGGTGTGGAAGATGCTCAACCAAGTTGCTAAAGATGCTAAGGTTTTGGGCATGGAGAAAGAAGCCTTGGTAGAAGACTTCATGATCCAGTATGGGGAGAGTCTCGGTAATATTGGTTTTAATACCCGTGAAATCATGAAAATGTCCGCAATGGGTTTGATTCCTGCATAATTTCTTTTTAGCTGTTGCTTTAATTTTTGACAAATGTTTGGTTTGATAGGGCATCTTACAAGTCTGGCTCACGCTCAAGCTGTGGCAAAGGACTTAGGTTTTGAAGAATACGCTGAGCAAGATTTAGAGTTTTGGTGCAGTGCACCGCCTCAGATTGTCGATAACATCAAAGTTACTAGCATTACTGGTCAGCAAATTGAGGGGCGATATGTCGAGTCTTGCTTTTTGCCAGAAATGCTTGCGGGGAATCGCGGTAAAACTGCAGTGCGCAAAATTCTAAACGCCATGGCACACGCCCAGAAATATGGCATTGACATCACAGCATTGGGCGGCTTCTCATCGATTATTTTTGAGACCTTCAATCTCAGCCAAATGCGTCAGGTTCGTAACATTCAACTGGAAATCGAACGCTTTACCACTGGAAACACCCACACTGCCTACATTATTTGCCGTCAAGTCGAAGAAGCCAGTCGCAAATATGGCATTGACTTATCAAAAGCGACGATCGCTGTTTGTGGTGCTACAGGAGACATTGGTAGCGCCGTCTGCCGCTGGCTAGATACCCGCACAGA
This sequence comes from Tumidithrix elongata BACA0141, assembly GCF_036349135.1. Classification (NCBI taxonomy): domain Bacteria; kingdom Bacillati; phylum Cyanobacteriota; class Cyanophyceae; order Pseudanabaenales; family Pseudanabaenaceae; genus Tumidithrix; species Tumidithrix elongata. The sequence continues at coordinate 10,995 of NZ_JAZBJZ010000093.1, read as the reverse complement.
GATTAAAGATTTGATTTTAGTGGCGAGAAATCAAGATCGCTTGGTGGAATTGCAAGCGCAACTAGGTCGCGGCAAAATCATGGGCATCGAGCAAGCATTACCCCTTGCCGATATTGTCGTTTGGGTTGCAAGTATGCCCAAAGGGATGGAAATCGATCCCTCCACCTTGAAACGTCCTTGTATTTTGATTGATGGGGGCTATCCCAAAAATATGTCAACCCAGATTCAGCAGCCAGAAGTCTATGTGATTAATGGCGGCATTGTCGAGCATAGTCTCGATATTGACTGGAAGATTATGAAAATTGTGAATATGAGCACCCCCGCGCGCCAGTTGTTTGCCTGCTTTGCTGAATCTATGCTCTTAGAGTTTGAGGGTTGGCATACCAATTTCTCTTGGGGACGCAATCAAATCACCGTTGAGAATATGGAAAAGATCGGTCGGGTTTCAATCAAGCATGGATTTAAACCTCTGATCGCCTGATCTGTCATAATTCATAATATCTGGCAGAAGCAGTCAAGGATTTGGAGGTTTCTTTTGTGCCTGTAAAAATTGCGGCGGGAAACGCATCCGTAGGAATCGCTCAAATTTAGCTAGAGCAAGGGCAGCGAGTTACGCTCGATCGTATTAGCTGGCAAGAATTTGAGACAATTTTAGAGGATTTAGGCGAACATCGCCATTCACACATTGCCTATTACAAAGGAGTGTTAGAAATTCGGATGCCGTTGTCCGAACACGAACGCGCTAAGGTTTTGATCTCGCATTTACTTAGTAGTTTTATTGGATGAACTGGGTTTAGAGTGGGAATCTTTAGGCTCTTCTACCTTTAAGAACCAGAATATGAAGGCTGGAATCGAACCCGATGATTGCTTCTATATCCAGAACTATAAAGCAATGATTGGCAAAAAACGACTCGATCGCTAGATCGATCCTGTTCCCGATTTAGCGATCGAAGTGGATTTAACTTCCAATACGCAAGTGAGTGCCTATGAAACTTTAGGTGTTCCTGAGATCTGGCGATTGAAGGAGGGTAAGTTAGAAATTAATCTGTTGAATCAGGGGAAATACGTTAGCGCTTCAACAAGTCTTAGCTTTCCATCCATACCCGCAGTTGAAGGTATTTCGCTGTTTTTAGAAAATAGTATGAATATGCCCATGAGTGCCGTTAGACGAGAGTTTCGGCAATGGGTTCTACAGCAACTTTAACGAATTAAATTGACCATTAGGCAGATCTCTAATGTAGAGTAGAACTGGATTTTAAATTTTTTCAGTTCACTTCAAATTTTAACGGTTGCCTATATGCCATTTCAGCGTGCTAGTGGAGTTTTGCTGCATCCTACTTCCTTACCAAGTCAGTTTGGCATTGGCGATTTGGGACAGTCAGCCTATCAGTTCATTGACTTTCTTGCCAAAAGCGGACAAAAACTGTGGCAAGTGCTTCCACTAGGCCCTACAGGGTATGGCAATTCTCCCTACATGAGCTACAGCGCGATCGCAGGCAATCACCTCCTGATTAGTCCCGAACTCCTCGTAGAACAAAACCTACTCACCGAGGCAGATTTTGAGGATGTGCCAGAGTTTGCGGCGGATCTCGTTGATTTCGATCGCGCAATTCTCTACAAAATGCAATTACTGCAAATCGCCTACGATCGCTTCCAAGAACGGTTTAAGGATCGAGGCAGCAATGAATATGACCAATTTTGCGCAGAAGAAGCAAAGTGGCTAGATGATTATGCGCTATTTATGGCATTGGTGGAGCAGAATCCATCGGTAACTTGGAATAACTGGGATAAAGCGATCGCCCATCGTCAACCAGAAGCGATCGCTGCCAAGACTGAAGCTTTAGGCGATCGCATAGGGTTCCATAAGTTTTTGCAGTTCCAGTTCTTTCAGCAATGGCTGACACTCAAAAAATATGCCAACGATCAGAATATTCAAATTATTGGCGATATTCCCATCTATGTTTCTCACCATAGTGCGGATGTCTGGGCTAATCCCGCCAACTTCGCCTTGGATCCAGACACCTTTGAGGTAGACATGATGGCTGGCGTGCCACCAGACTACTTTAGCGAGACGGGACAACTATGGGGAAATCCTGTCTATAACTGGGAATACCTACAAGAAACTGAATTTGCTTGGTGGATCGAACGATTTAAGTTTTTGCATCGCTATGTAGACCTGATTCGCATCGATCACTTTCGAGGGTTTGAAGCCTTTTGGCAAGTTCCCGCAGGGGAGATAACCGCTATTCATGGCGAATGGCAAAAGGCTCCTGGCACAGAGCTATTTGAGAAGCTGAAAGAAGTACTGGGAAGCCTGCCGATTATGGCGGAGGATCTAGGTATCATGACCCCAGAAGTGGAGGAACTAAGGGATAGATTTGAATTCCCTGGAATGCGCGTTCTGCTTTTCTCCTTTGGTGGCGGTCCCGACAACTTCCATTTACCGCACCACTATCCTAAAAATAGTGTGGTGTATACAGGTACGCACGATAACGATACGGCAGTAGGTTGGTGGCGACGCGCTAGTAAATACGAGCGAGAACTATTCCACAAATACATCGTTGGCTATGCAGCGGGAGAAGAAATCAATTGGGTGCTGATTCGCCTCGCCATGGCATCAGTTTCCAATCAGGCGATTATTCCTTTGCAAGATATTTTGGGCTTAGACAATAGCGCTCGCATGAATATCCCCGGAACATCTTCTGGGAACTGGGATTGGCGGTTTAACGATCTAGAATTACTTTCAGATCAGCTTAGCGATCGCCTGCTAGAAGTGACCCGTTTGTATAGTCGATAAATAAAGTGGCGATCTTTGCGCCAAATCTGTTGACGATGCGATCGCCTATAATGCAAGTAAGATACCTAGGATGCTTTTGAGGTTAGCTCATGCTTCAAATAGATCGCAGCCACCTACCCACTAGTGACGAATTAATCAGTTCCGACGATACACCTGTGGATAACGAAGACCAGAATTTTATCCCAAACGTTCTGCTATTTTTGCTGGAATATATCTGGGAGAGTCGAGATGACTGGTATTTCGGCGTGGATATGGGTATTTACCACACAACAGGCTTAAATCCGAAAGTTCCTATCGTGCCAGATGGCTTTTTGAGTTTGGGAGTGGAGCGACGTAAAGGTGGCGGATCGCGCAAGAGCTATGTGGTTTGGGAAGAGCAAGATATCGTTCCCATGTTTGTATTGGAAGTCGTATCCCAAACACCTGGGGGCGAATATGATGAGAAGTTGTCAATTTACACCAAGTTAGGCGTGAAGTATTACGCGATCTACAATCCTAAATTTTGGCGTAGAGATGGACATTTACCCTTAGAAGTCTATAAATTGGTGGAAGGGGTTTATCAGTTGCAGTTGGGCGAACCTTTCTTTATGCCAGAAATTGGCTTAGGGATCGGACGCTGTGTATTGCCAAACGATCGCTTAAAACGAGAAGTTTTGAGCTGGTTTGACGAACGGGGTGATCGCTATTTAAGTGCAGAAGAATGCGAACGACAACGGACAGAACATGAGCGCCTAGCAAAAGAGCAAGCGCTGCAAAGGGCTGAATGGTTGGAAGCACTATTGCGATCGCAAGGCATCAATCCCAATCGGTTACCTGAATAGAAACTAGTTTTTAGGGGGAGTGGGCGGAGGTGCAGGCTTGAGTCGTTGTGCCACAATTTCTTTATTCACCAAGGCTTGAGATTGGGTTGGGTTGAGTTTGAGCGCTTGCTCAAAAGATGCCAGAGCTTCAGGATTACTGCCGATCGCCATCAGGGCTAGCCCTCTGCCCGTCCAGTAGTCCGCATTTTTGACATCGTAATTTAGGGCATAGTTATAGGCTGACACCGCTTCTTGGAAGCGATCTAAAGACATCAGCGCTAAACCTCGATTAAACCAAGCCGCTCCAGATTTAGGATTGATCGCGATCGCTTGGTTGCTGGCAGTGAGAGATTCTTGATAGCGTCTCAGTCGCCACAATAGGGCACTTTTATTCACCCAAATATCTGCCAAGGTGAGCTTGTTACCGATATTGGCATCGCCCGCGATCGCCTTATCGTATGCCATCAGCGCTTCATTCGATTGTCCTTGAGAGGCAAGAATGCGCCCATGATTAAACCAAGCACTAGAGGAGTTTTGATTGAGCGCGATCGCTTGATTGGTCGAAGATAGAGCCTCTGAGAATCTGCCTAAGTACCACAGGGTTCCACCGCGATTGCTCCAAAATTCAGAATAGTTGGGTTTCAGCGCGATCGCCCGATTTGCCGAGGCAAGAGCCTCTTCATAGCGTCCCAATCCACTCAGCGCACTCCCTCGCTGATCCCAAGCTAAGCCCGCGCCTAACTCATTCCATTGCTGATCGCCTTCTTGAATCGCGGCTTCGCAAGCTGCTAGAGCTTCTTTATATTGTCCCAGTTGGTTGAGTGCGGCACATTTGTTGGCTAGGGCGAGGGAATATTTGGCATTCGCTTTTAATGCCCATTCTTGAGAAGCTAGTGCTTCTCCATACCTTCCCAACTTCCATAGAACCATACCCTGCTCTGTCCAAGCCACAGGATCTAAAGGTTTGATCGCCAAGGCTTTATCGTAGGCAAATAGAGCCTCGTCAAAATGTTCTAGTTTGCGTTGAATTCTACCGCGATTGGCCCAAGCGCTCGCAGGTGAGCCATTGCCCCAGTTCGCGTTGACCTTGATCGCTTTTTCGCAGTCTTTAAGAGCTTCGGGATCGCGATCGAGACTGGATAGAAGTTCGCACCGATCGGCTAGAGCGATCGAGTAATTGGGTTTGGTCTGAATTGCCCAGCCCAGAGATTCTAAAGATTCGGCAGGCTTGCCCGATCGCTTGAGGGTGACGGCTTGGTTGTACCAAGCTTCGGCAGGTGAGGTCTCACCCCAGTTTTTGTCCAGCCGCAAAGCCGTCTCGCAAGAGGTGAGGGCATCGTCGTAGCGTTCGATTTCGTTGAGCGCACCGCAGCGTTTGGTTAAAATCTCAGAGTTAATCGGGTCGAGGCGCAGAAAGCGATCGTAGGAAACCACCGCTTCTGTATACATTGCCAGAGCCACCAGAGAATGTCCGCGTTCTGCCCAAGCGATCGGCTCGTTGGGATTGATCGTGATGGCTTGATCGCAAGCGACAACCGCTTCTTTAAACTTTTTCGACTTCCCTAAAGAACTGCATAAAGCCGCCCAATAATCAAAGTCCTGCAATTTATCCTGCGCCCTTGCTACATAGGGGCAGGCAAGGTTAAGAATCAAAAGCGAGAACATAAAAAGAACTATATTCTGCCTGTTTTTTAGCTTGAGAGAATGTAAAAAAGCGTACAAAATCTTCTAGCTCCTTGGCTCTGAATCTTAATCGTTTATACTTAAATTTATCATTGTATATGCCTATGCAACGTCCCATCCCTCGAACTTCACTGCTACTGACCTTGGCACTGAGCCTCTTGGCTGAGATCGATACTTTCGGCATTCAGCCTGCGATCGCTAACTTGATCGACAATATCGAAGTCCTACAGGAAACCAATGCCTGTGTCGAGTGTCAGCTTGGTAAAGCTAACTTGAGCGATAGCAAATTTAGCGGAGCCGATCTGTATAACGCTGACCTAACGGAGGCAAATCTCAAAAATACCGACCTTTCCAACGCCAATCTTATAAACTCGGCACTGGTCAATGCCAACTTGCGGCGATCGAATCTCAGTGGGGCGAATCTCAGAAAAGCAAACTTGGGGAGGGTAAATCTGCTCAATGCCAATTTAAAAGGCACAAATTTAACGCTTACTAACCTTGTGAATTCTAACCTCAGTGGTTCCGATCTGACGAGTGCAGATTTGAGTGGGGCTAGCCTATGGCGAGCGAATTTGAGTAAGACCATTTTGATCGATACGGCGATGACAGGAGCTAACTTGACCAATGCCACGCTCAAAGATGCCTTGCTGGACGAAAAGACGTTGAATGGGGCCAAGCTATGCAACACCACGATGCCTGACGGCACGATTGAGAATAAGGACTGTCTCCCAGAAAAGAAACCAGAGCAAAAAACAGATCAGAATTCAGACCAGAATTCAAACCCCAAACCCTAACACCTCACAAATCCTATGATGCGTCCCTTCATTTGTGCTGGAATTCCTGCGATCGCCTATTTGTCCCTATGTTTCTCAGTTGCCGCCGATCCGCTCAGCGATCGCCTTCAGGCAGATAACCGACAGCTCTTGATCGAGACCAATCGCTGTCATGGCTGCGATCTGCGGAATACCGATCTCAGCGGACTGAAACTGGTGGGGGCAAACTTACGAAATGCCGATCTCAGAGGCACAAACCTACGCAGTACCGATTTGCGAGGAGCCGATCTGCGGGGTGCAACGGCAGCAACGGCTGATTTTAGCTACGCCGATTTGCGGGCGGCTGACTTTAGACGTACCGATCTCAAAGATGCCAACCTCAGCAATACCCACTTAGCCAATGCCCTATTTAAGAATGCCGATCTCTCGCGAGTCAACTTTAGCAATGCCTATTTGTACGGGGGCGTAGATACATTTACCTCTGCTCACCGTATTGCCGATCTGGAAGCGGCAAATTTAACAGGAGCCAACCTCAGCAACGCCAACTTTAGTTTTGCCAATCTGAGTAGCGCCAATTTGAATGGCGTTAACCTGCGCGATGCCAATCTGGACAATGCCAACCTAGACAACGCTAACCTCAATGGTGTGAATCTATGCAATACCACCATGAGCGATGGCACTGTTAATAACCGAGATTGCAAGTTTTAACGAAATCTTAAACGATTACAGTGGTTAGACTACACATCTACTTTTTTACTGCTTTACTGCCGATTCCCTTGGGGATGCGTACCGCCACTCTTTGTAGTCTTTGAATTTGTTTTAGAGTCAGCCCTGCTGATGGCGAATCTGCTCTTGAATTTGCAGACGGTTTCTGCATATATGCCCATCACGGTGTAAGGGTGTTTGGCAGTTAGTAAAAGTGTCCTATACAAAAGCGATCGGTTAGGAATATGGAAGCGATCGCTTATGGAATTTCATCGAGATTAACTCCAAGCGATATGAGATATGCTGCAAGCCTCTCCTTTTCATTCCGTTCTTGAGCAGCGATCGCTTCCGCTTCACGCCTAGCTTGTTGCTCAAACGATCGCTCCAATTCAGCCTGATATCTAGCTTGTTCCGCCTCAGCATAAGACCTTAAAATCTGATTAGAGATCGGGTCAAAGAAACGAAATTTCTTATCTGGATACAAATGCAAATCTAAACCCAACACTTCACTATGAAGCGACAAAGTACCATCAGGCAAAGTTAAAGCAGCGATCGGAACATACTTCGCATTCTCCAAACGCACTCCTTGTAAAGAAGTAGGCTTTAAATATTCGCCCGAAGGATCGTACTGAAAATATTCCTTTACGCCTAAATCTCGATAAATTAATGGATTTTCCTTACGGTCTTTCGTTACCGTTCCCTTAGAAGTAACTTCCAAAACAAAATCAGGTGCTTTTCCGCCATCTTTCCCAATTGTATAACTAACTCTATCTTCGTTGCTCATGCCAAAGACCACAAAAAGATCTGGTGAGACTCTTTTTTCCGCCAGATCTTCTTCATAACGGATAAATAGATTTCCAGAAACGTAGATATTCTGTTGTTTCTCAAACCACAGCCTTAATGCCTCGGTTGTATAGCTTAAATTTCGCCGCTGTTTATCACCTTCGGGCATCGGCTCAAAGTCCTCATCAGGGAGTTCTATTTTTGAAGTTAGCTTGCGATTACCCGAAATTGTCATAGCGGTACTCCAAGTCAGGTCAGAGTTGTCTATAATTTAGCATATTTCATGCTGAGTACGAGGCAAATGGAAATGTCGTAGCAGCGCTGCCCTACTGTGACAACGCACGAGTTATAGCTATATTGATGCCTTAAATCGCATGACCCAAAACACGCAGGGGAATAAGCGGGTAGATTATGCCTACAATGCCCTGAGCCAAGTCACGAATAAGAAGCGTTATGCTGACAGTATGGGTACAAATCTGGTTGCCGAGACAAATCACACCTACTAGCATGTCTAGGCTAAAATTGTGGGTAAAGATGATGCAGTTTTATACGTGCATCTTCAGTTGAAAATTGCCACTTGACTTGCGCATGAGACTGATTGCGCTCCTGTTGCCAAGCTTGTAGTTCTTTTTCTAGTGTGACCTCATCAGGGATGCGACGATCTAAACATTGTTGATGAAGTACACTCAATTCGATTTCAGCAATGTTCAGCCAACTACCATTGCGGGGCGTATAGTGAATTTCCAGTCGCCGCGCTAGTCGATGAGCTTCTTCGGCTGGAAAGGTCTCATACAACGAGCCAATATGATGGGTATTGAGGTTGTCACAAACCAACTTCACCTTACGGACATTGGGGTATTCCACATCGAGGACATGTCGGATTTCGTGTGCCCACTCAATGCGGGTACGATGCTCATAACTTTTAACCCGCCGCCAACCTCGAAAGGGGTCAATGAACAAAAACACCGGGCGAGTGCCTCTGCGATCGTAGTGATAGTCTTCTTTGGCATCTTGTCCCGGTTCGAGCGCCAGCGACGGCACCACATCGGCTTGTAGTTCAACCACAGCTTCATCCATACAAATTAAAGGTTCCTCTGGGTTGTAGGGAGTGGTGTAAACGTCAAGCACCTCTTCCATCTGTGCAATGAATCGAGCTGTATCTTTTTCAGCAATACAGTAGCGTTGTTTCTTCCAGGGTCTTAATTCATTTTTTTTAGACTCTGTCGCACGGTTTCTCGACTAATCTCTGTCACAATGCCACGCTGCTTTAATTCATTGACTAATAAACTCAGCGTCCAGCGAACTCGACCTGTCGGTGCTTCTGAGCAGCAAATCGCCACCAAATGAGCATGTTTTTCCCCGTCTAATTTAGGCGGAGTGGGGGGTGTCAGACGTGGACACCTTTCTAGTGCTGGAACTTCTCCTGCACAGACAAACCGCTTGCGGATGTTGGCAATTGTATTGACATGGAGTCCCAACGCTTCGCTAATTTGAGCATCAGTCCATCGTCCTTCGGGATGCTCTTGGTCTGCCATCAACAGTACGCGAGCGTGCAAAACCTTTTTGACGGGAGCAGTCCCATTCCGACTAATATCCTTCAGACGTTGACGTTGTTCTTCACTCAAACAGACTTTGTTTTTAATGTTGGGATTACTCATAAAGGGAGCCTAGGAGGATTTATCCACAATTTTAGCCTAGACATGCTACTACGATAATTTAGATCGTCCGACGGATATTGTGCATAAAAAAGTGCGAATGTGATTTCGTCTTACACGCAAGCCTATGATGCCAAGAGCCGCATTACGGGTGTCACCAGTGGTGATGGTAGTTCTAATTTCACCTATGACAATACGGATCAACTTACGGGAGCCGATTATAGTTTCCAGACGGATGAGAGTTATACCTATGATGACAATGGCAACAGAACCAATGCGGGTTATGTCACGGGTGTAAACAATCGCCTATTGGAAGATAACAAGTATCGCTATGAGTATGACCTTGTTGGCAATAGAACGAAGCGGACTGATAAGTTGACGGGTGAGGAGACAGATTATGGTCGGGATATTCGCGATAGAATGACTGGTATTGTTGTAAAGAATTCGCTGGGAGCAATTATTAGAACTACTCAATATACCTACGATGTCTACAATCAGCGGATCGCGAAGGGTGGATAGAGGGCTATAATTGGGCGCAAAATCGAGATATTGTAGATGTAAGGGGAAAATTTGGATTCAAATATGATTACGGTATTATGCAAATGCTAAATTACACTCAGTAGTTACAAACAAGAAGTCCTAGTCTATTCTTATAAGGAGTTTTTATGCAAAGTTGGCAACTTATTCCATTTATAGGAATTGAGTGTCATCTAGGTCTGTTAAGAATAGGAATGGCGATAGAAGAAGTAGAAGCGATTATTGGCAATAATTGTTTCTACCTCACTGATAACATCGGGGAAACTGGTTGCAGCCTAAGGAACCATTATGAATACGAGGATAATTACAAACTTGATAGCATTGAATTTTTTGATGGAAGTCTTCGTTTTGAAGATATAGAACTATGCAACACAAATATTTCTGATTTAACGAAGTCTTTCCAATTGAAAGGGTACAATTTGTATTATCCAAGCACTATAGATGTGGGTCAGTTTTGTCCAGAACTATGTATTGGAATCACATGTGATGGTGATGTTGGAGGAGAAACTAATAATGTTGAGTTCGTAACCATATATCACAACATACCTGCTTTGTGGTAAGTAACAAGTAGGGTCAGTAGATCGAAAATCACTCCAGAGAGGATAAATTTAATGACATCTAAATGGCAAAATTTATTGGAGCGAACTGAAGTTGCTGAAGGGCACAAAATTGCACCTTGTAGCGAAGCAGAAATTTTAGAGGTTGAAACTGGTCTCAATATTACTCTACCCAGTGACTATAAAGCTTTTAGTAAGGTTTTTGGCGGGGGGCAAATAGGAGATTGTTGTATCAGACGGCTCGATTGTGAATATTTATCATTCACTGATTGGAATAAAGAAATTATAAAAGAACACAAAGAAGTTATCGAGTTTTTAGATTTAGATGTGGAGGTTTTCGGGATCGTTGAAAATGTCGTCAATACTGGCTTTTACTTTGGTGAAGTCATTGGATATCAATTTCACTTTTACTTCGATCTCCACTCCTACAGTTTAGCAGATATGAGTTGCGATATATATCTGATATCGTTTGAATCTCGCTTTGGATTCTATGAGTTAGGTCGTGACTTTTTTTTATTCATCAATAATTTTGCATTTGGGGAAAATGAAGATGACATTTTAGGACTGATTCAAAAGGATGGTATTAACAGTTCTATGAACCGTGAAGCTATAGTGCGTTCTTTAAATCGATCTCCAAAAATATTTACTCCAGGGCACCTCTAAAAATCAGTCAGAGACGAAAAACGAAAATAAAAAGAGAGAAGA
>NZ_JAZBJZ010000092.1:0-21569 GCF_036349135.1 Tumidithrix elongata BACA0141 | reverse complement strand
AGGGAACGGGAACTTCTTCTCCTCGTAAACCCTCATTATTGTTATTGACAGGATATCTGTCATTTGCGTTTGTCAAATAGGGAACGGGAACTTCTTCTCCTCGTAAACCCTCATTATTGTTATTGACAGGATATCTGTCATTTGCGTTTGTCAAATAGGGAACGGGAACTTCATCCTGCAAAGTCGAACTATCTTCGTCTCCTTCGTCAACATTTTCGTTTAGATTGTTAGAAGCGATGTTATCCAATGTAACTTTCTCTTGTTCGATCGCATTTGCAGGGGCAGTAGAAACTGAGCTAGAGGAAACTGAAGACTCTGAACTCACAGAATTTTGATCTTCGGTCAAATTTTTGTTTTTGGATTCGACATTCTTTATCTCAGTGATAATAGCTTTGAGCAAACTCAAAAGGCTATCTTTTTTGACTTTATCGTTCTTGGTCTTAATTGGGTGCTTACTCAACCATGACATTACCAATGGTTTAAGCTGCATCATGATGCTGTATTGCTGATTTGCATTGTCGCTCATCTCATATTTTTTCAGCAATGCGCGAATTTTGTTAAAAGTGCTCTCTTTACCAAAAAATTTGGCAACCTTGGCTGACTTTGATCTCTTCCCACCGAGATCTGTCGATGAAAAGTCCATTACACGTTGAATGGAAATAGAATTAGAAAGAGGCTTCATTTGTAACTCTTCCTCCTCTTCTGGAGCCTCCTCCCGTTGGATGGAATTAGAGAGAGGTTTCATTTGTAATGTTTCGTCTTCCTCCTCTGGTGCTTCCTCACGTTGAATGGATTCAAGAGGTTTGGTCTGGACTTGTTCTTCGTCCTCGCGCTGAACGTTTTCAGGAGTGTTAATGGTTTGCACGACTTGCGATGCCACTTGGTCGGCTTCTTGCTCGTATTTGTCACCCACAGCCCCGATCGCTAACTTAGCCTGAACCTGTTTTGCCTGATAAGCAGCTCTGATGCCCTCCCACTTTCTTGCCATGATATCTACCTGTGGGCGTGGCTGAAAGGAAATATTTTCTAAGCGATGACCCAACTCTGCCGTTTGCTCTTCTGCCTGAGGTTGGGCTTGCGACTCTTGTGGTGGGGCAAAGGGTCGCATCTGTAGGGTGTTAACCGTGAAGGACGGCTGGCTTTCTCGATCTTGGCGAGCCTGTTTCTTGGCAGATGTACGATATCGTCCCACGGGTTTTATCTCCAAAACTACACGATAAAGCTAAGCAATGGTAATCAAAAATCTCTAACCTACTTTACATTTTAAGGCTAGCAAACTTTTTTGAGCAAACCTTTTTCGTGAAAGTTCATGGGGCTTGCTCCGCAATCGCAGGGCAAGTCAAACCAACTAAATTCGCTCGATCGGGGCGAGTTTGGGGTCGAGAATCTTTTTGCCTTGGCCGGGAAAAGCCACAGCCAAAAACATCTTGTTGCCTTCGCCCAGTAGGTTTGTGACCTTGCCATCGCCAAATTTGTCATGCCGCACCCGATCGCCAACTTGCCAATTCACCACAACCTGCGATCGCGTCACGCGCTTAAAGGAAGTCTTGAGTGAAGTATCGCCTCAAACATCTCAATCCTCATTCTTTCGGTGAGATGCTAGAAGTTAACGATCGAGTCAATTCTTCATTTTCAATGCATTCTCGTTCTTTTCTTTCTCCTCCTTTAGATATTCATCTTGTTCCTTTGACTCTATACTTTCTTTCTCGAGAAGTGGTACTAATTTTTTGCGATGACCTTCACCTATGACGAACAGTCTATATTCATTTTTGCTCGCCTCAATCATTGTGTCATACATCGATTTATCTCTTAAATAGTCATCCTCTTTCGCTCTTTTGCCAATTGTAACTTTTGCTTCTTTCTTTGTATTTAGTTTCTTTTTCCACTGATAGCGTTTCCACCATGTATCCAGTCCTGTCTTTTCTTGTGCTTTCTCTTCAAACAATTTGGTTAGTTCGTCGAGATGAGGTGCAATCTTAAGTTTGCTCAGATTTGGGAGTCTATCTTTTTCTCGCTTCTCTAATATTTCAATTGAAGTAAGTAACTTATCATTGTAATCTTTTGAGAACTTCTTTAGACTAGTCTCTGTACTTGAAAGGCAGTACTTTAAGGCATAGAGAAGATATGGAACTAGTCGAGTTACTAGCTGCCCTTCACGCAAATAGTTTTCTGGCTTGATGTGATATCCCTTTAATATGAGATCGTCTGTACTTTCTTTGTGTTTTTCCTGAGCCTTTACAATCTCTAAGATGTCCGCAAGTCCTCGTGCATAACGCGCGTAAGCATTCTCTGCAGCGTAATTTGTATTGCCTTCTTTGTCGCCGATCCCGCGTTTGAATAGAATCTCTTCCTTGGAATCCTTCTCCAGTTCATTTTTGTTATTCGATTCGTCGTGTTCGACTATCCCTTCATACCGAAATTTTTTGATGTTTGTGCTCTTAATGATATTGGGACCCTCCGTATTACTGTGATCCTCTCCCATTACCAGCATTTTCTCAGGTAGGCGAATCCATGTTTTACCGCCAAGCAGACCAATCCCTTCAACACTCTTTGGATTTTGCGCATAAGTTTGAAATTCATCTCGATCCTTAAACCGACGCACAACTTCATCGTTGCAAAGAGTATTTTCCTTTTCATGTTCTGAGTTCTCGAGTTCCTCATAATTGACACCAATGAATACCTTGCGCTGTATCGAGGTAACTGTTTGAGCTTTTGCAATAGCCACTTGATCTTGCTGTACAGACTTTGGTGACTGATGCGATCTCTGCTGCACCACATGGGTTAACTCATGAGCAATCAACTCTTGTCCATTTCGACTATTTGGATCGTAGGCTCCCTGTCGAAAGAATACATCTCGCCCCGTCGTAAATGCTTTCGCTTGGATGGATTGATTTAATTGGTCAGATTGCGAATCTGTATGTACCTTTACGCTACTAAAATCTGCTCCCATCGCCTGACCCATCTTTGCTTGCAGCTTGGGATCTAAAGGCTGACCGCTACTCTTTGCCTGCTGAATCGAGCCTTCTAATTCCTCAGAGGCATCCCCACCATCAACTGCCTCCCGCCGTTGAAGCATTGGTTTCATTTGCAATTCTTCGTCCTCCTCCTCTGGCGCTTCCTCTCGTTGGATGGAATTAGAGAGAGGTTTCATTTGTAATGTTTCGTCTTCCTCCTCTGGTGCTTCCTCACGTTGAATGGATTCAAGAGGTTTGGTCTGGACTTGTTCTTCGTCCTCGCGCTGAACGTTTTCAGGAGTGTTAATGGTTTGCACGACTTGCGATGCCACTTGGTCGGCTTCTTGCTCGTATTTGTCACCCACAGCCCCGATCGCTAACTTAGCCTGAACCTGTTTTGCCTGATAAGCAGCTCTGATGCCCTCCCACTTTCTTGCCATGATATCTACCTGTGGGCGTGGCTGAAAGGAAATATTTTCTAAGCGATGACCCAACTCTGCCGTTCGATCTTCTGACGGAGGTTGGACTTGCGACTCTTGTGGTGGGGCAAAGGGTCGCATCTGTAAGGTGTTATTCGTGAAGGACGGCTGGCTTTCTCGATCTTGGCGAGCCTGTTTTTTAGCAGATATACGATATCGTCTCACAAGCTAGACCTCCAAAACTACATAGCAATGGCAAGCAAAGGGAGATGAAATCGCCTACCTACTATGTACTCTAACACTAGCTGTTTTATTTAATCAAGCCGATTTTATAAACTATATATTTGATTTGACGTTCAATTTCACCTCAATCCAACCATTCTAAATTCGCTCGATCGGGGCGAGTTTGGGGTCGAGAATCTTTTTGCCTTGACCAGGAAAAGCTACAGCTAAGAACATCTTGCTGCCTTCTCCCAATAGGTTTGTGACTTTTCCATCGCCAAATTTGTCATGACGCACCCGATCGCCGACTTTCCAATTCACCACAACCTGCGATCGCGTCACGGGTGTAAAGGAAGCCTTGGGAGTCGTTGCAATCTTTTCAGTGCGTTTGTAGGTGGGAAGTCTGTCGCTGCCTTTTCCTTTAAGCAGATCCTTGGGAATCTCAGAGAGGAATTGAGAAGGAACGGCGGATTCGCGGTTGCCATAGAGACGACGCGCATGGGCGTGACAGAGATAGAGTTGCTCTTGGGCGCGGGTAATACCGACATACATGAGGCGGCGTTCTTCTTCGAGAGCCATGGGGTCGTTGAGCGAACGGAAGCTAGGGAAGAGCCCCTGCTCTAAGCCGACTAAGAACACGATGGGGAATTCCAATCCCTTGGCTCCATGGAGGGTCATGAGCGTAACTTTATGCTCTTCTTCCGAAGATTCATCCAAGCTAGAGGACAGTGCCGCACTGGCTAAGAAGCCTTCGAGAGAAGCATCTTCATTCTCTTCGGCAAATTGGAGCGCGGCGTTATAGAGTTCCTTTAAGTTACTGAGGCGATCGCTGGCTTCATCCGTGCCTTGTTCCTGCAATTCGGCAATATAGCCCGACTCTGTCATGATGCCTTCGATAATTTCGGCGGAGGTTTTGACTGGAATCAGCGATCGCCATTTTTGGATTAGCTCGGCAAAGGCTAACACACCCTTAGACGACCTCCCCGCCAAGGTCTTAGCCGTAGTCTCATCGCTGAGAATCTCCCAAACAGGAACGGATAGGGCTTGAGCCGCTTCGCTGAGGCGATCGAGGGTGGTCGCGCCAATACCCCGTCGAGGTACGTTAATAATCCGCATGAGGCTGACATTATCGGCAGGATTTGCCAAGAGGCGCAGATAGGCAAGTAAGTCTTTAATCTCTTTGCGATCGTAGAACCGCTGACCGCCCACGACTTTATGGGGAATGCTCAAACGCACCAGCACATCCTCAAAGACACGCGATTGGGCATTGGTGCGATAGAGAATGGCAAAATGTCCCCAGTGGCAGTCTGGAACTTGACTTTGCACGGTGCGAATCTGGTCGATCACATATTGGGCTTCTTCGATTTCATCCTCGGCGCGAAAGAGCTTGATCAGGTCGCCATCGGCGCGGGTAGCACGCAAAACTTTATCAATGCGTTGGCTGTTGTTCTCAATTAGTTGGTTGGCTGCGGTGAGAATATTGGCTACGGAGCGATAGTTTTCCTCTAGCTTGATCATGGTTCCCGTGCGATCGTCGGGCAAGCGATCGCCAAAGGCTTGCTGAAATTCCATTAGGATCGTGAAATCGGCAGCGCGAAAACTGTAAATCGATTGATCGGCATCGCCCACGACAAATACCGAGCGCTTATCCCATTTTGATGGCAGATTATTCGTTGTCAGCAAGCGAATTAGATCGTACTGGGTGCGATTCGTATCTTGGTATTCATCCACAAGAATATGCTTGAAGCGATCGTGCCAATAGTTCAGAACTTCGGCATTTTGCTCGAACAATCGCACGGGAATGAAGAGCAAATCGTCAAAATCGAGAGCATTGTTTGCCGCTAACCGATCTTGATAAACTTCGTATACGCGCGCGATCGTGCGCCCTCGCAGTGTCGGTTCGTTAATTTCCAATTGCTGCGGCGACCAGCCTTTGTTTTTGGCATTACCGATCGCATACCTTAGCGATCGCGGTTCGTATTTCTTTTCATCGAGATTGAGTTGTTTGGTGGCAATCTCTTTAACCAAAGCCTGCGTATCAGAATCGTCATAGATGGAGAAGTTCTTTTGCCACTTCCGTCCTTTATGATCGACATACTTATCAATCTCTAAACGGAGAATGCGGCAGCACATGCTATGGAAGGTTCCCACCCACAAACCATCGATCGCATAGCTATTGATATATTTTTTGCGAACTTTAGACTTGAGTTTGCGTTGCTGCAATTCTGAGAGTTCGGATAGAGGGTGACCAAATTCAGGAATAGCCAGTTCCTGTACTAGTAATGCTTCCACCCGTTCGTTCATTTCTTTGGCAGCTTTATTCGTGAAGGTAACAGCCAGGATTTGTTCGGGGGCAACTTGGTGGTTCAAAAGTAAGTTGGCAATGCGATAGGTGAGGGTGCGAGTTTTTCCAGAACCTGCACCTGCGACCACGAGTAGGGGACCTTCGGTGTGACTTGCCGCCTTTTGTTGAAATGAATTGAGATGTTTGAGAAAGTTGGTCATGACGCGTTGCTTGCTTTCAATATTTGTATCCTTACAGGGCGATCGCCCTGCCTATCTTTGCCTTGGTTAACCAAACTGTAAAGCTTGCCCTCTAACTTCTGTGTTTACCTTACCATTAGCAAACACCACCTGACCGTTCACCAAGGTTGTCACCGCCCAGCCCGTTAGGTTCCAGCCTTCAAAGGAACTCCAACCGCATTTGGTCAACAGTTCCTCGCGCAGCACAGGTCTATAGGTTTTGAGGTCAACCAGTACCAAGTCAGCATCCCAACCCTCACGAATTTCGCCTTTATGGGGAATTTTGTAAGCTTTGGCAACATTACCACTCATCCAACGGCTCACCTGCGCTACGGTGCAGCGTCCTTTCATCGCTTCTGTCAGCATCAGGGGCATGGAGGTTTCGACCCCCGGCATTCCTGATGGCACTGTCGCAGGCTCTAAAAACACTGTCCCCTCAGAGGATTTTTCAGATGAGGCAGTAAGATCCCGATCGCTTGCCTGTCCTTTTTCGGCTAGGGTATGGGGCGCGTGATCCGTCGCGATAAAGTCAATCACGCCATCTAATAGGGCTTGCCACAGGATTTCTTGATCGCGGGGCGATCGCAAGGGTGGATTCATTTGGGCGAAGGAACCTATTTTTTCATAGGCACTGATATTCAGCAATAAATGCTGCGGTGTCACCTCGGCGGTCACCCATGCAGGCTTATCTTGGCGTAAAAACTCCGCTTCTTCACCTGTGGACATATGCAGGATGTGCAAACGCCGCTGATATTTTTTAGAAAGCTTTACAGCTAACTGCGTTGCATTGAGCGCAGCTTGATTGTCTTGAATTATCGAGTGCAGTGCTGGATCTTTGCTGCCTGCAAATTCTTGGCGGCGTTGGGCAATACGGGCTTGGTCTTCGGCATGAACGGCGATCAGGCGCGAACCATTCGCAAAGATTTTCTCTAAAAGTTCCTCTTGGTCGATCAGCAGATCGCCATGCATGGAGCCCATAAAGATTTTGATGCCGCAGGTGGGGTGTGCCTCTAGCAACTCCGTCAAATTATTCGCGGTTGCCCCAATAAAGAAACCATAGTTGACCACGCATTTTTGCGCGGCGCGATCGAGCTTGTCATTCAAAGCGGCTTGGCTAATCGTCAAGGGGCGGGTATTGGGCATTTCTAAAAAACTGGTCACGCCGCCTTTAGCACAGGCACAACTGGCAGTAAACAGGTCTTCTTTATGCTCTAATCCCGGCTCGCGGAAATGTACTTGGGGATCGATCGCCCCCGGCAACAGCGTCAAGCCCTCGCCTTCGATGACGGTTTCAGCCCGATCGCGGGGGATTTGGGCGGCGATCGCGGCAATTTTGCCATGCTCGACCAGCAGATCGCCCAGAAAAAATTCACCATTCGGTAGGAGGATTTGGCTTTGACGGATTAGTACGCTCAAGGGTAAAGATGATGTGTAAAGGTCAGATACAGATCAAATTATAGAACTATCGCCGTTAAAACCAGCCGTTAAAACCAGTTACCGATCATGGTGAACGAAGACCAGAAGTAGGGATGTTTCAAATCCACACCATTGGCACTATCTAAGAATGGAATCGCAGGGAATCCCTTAATTCCGATAATCTTACCCTTCTCAATTTTGATCTCACCCCGCAAGAGTTGAAGCTGTGCCTGTTGCAAGGCGATCGCTTTACTGGGAGCTTGGCGAAGTTGGCTGTAAAAGCTAATCATTAAGGGAGCCGTACCCGCATCGCTCACCGACCAAAGCGAAGCCACGACGGTTTCTGCGCCAGCACTGACAGCTACCCCTGCCAGTCCTAGATTTTCTCCCACGGCAGTTTCGCAAGCACTCAGGGTAAGAATATTCATAGAGAGTTGCAGGCTTGCCAAACGGTTGATCGTGAGGCGATCGTTCCAAAATTGCACGAATGATTCATTTGGTGATTGACCGACAAACTTGGCATGGGTGGCGAGATGGACGATTCCATATTTTTTGTCACTAACTTGAGACTGCAAGTTATCAATCGTGAACCCACTGTTGAGGAAAGAAGAACCCGATAAAACCTGCGCCGCGATCGCTTCGACCTCGATTTTGGTTGCAGGTAAGGGTTGCCAGCCCTGTACGGATTCCGACAAGCCCATGGCTAAGACTTGAAGGTTGCGACTGCGATCGCTCCGTTGCAGATCGGCGAGTTGCGGTGTAGGAACAGAAGCGATCGCGTATTTTTCGATCAGAAACTGTTTGCCATCATGTAGTGCGGCAGGAGGAATAATCCGCAGGTTTCCATTCATCACAAACACGAGGGTTTTGATGTGAGCCTTTTCGAGTTCTGGTTCCATCGGGCGCACGATCCAATCGTATAACTGCTGTGCCTGCGGTAAAAAGTCATAGGAACTGGCATCGCGAAGATTGCTGCGAAATTCTTGAATTACCGCATCCATTTCTGCCGTAGTAGCACGATTCACCACTTGACGAGAAGGCTGGGTAGAAGACTGTTTGGTTTTATCGCTTTTCTCTTCATCGCTTTTCTGTAACGAACTCATGGATGAACTAATGTATGAGCTAAAGGAGGAACTGATGGGCGCGGAACTACCCGAAGGTGGCACGAAGATCAGGTCTAGCCCATCTTTAGAAGTGGTCGCATAGATCAAAGCTGTCGGGCTGCCCGTAAGCTGAGAAATTTTCTGAAGCTGAGATCCATAACAATCGGTCGAGTCAGGTTGCCGCGATCGCAAGCGCTTTTGTAGATAAGCTTCGAGTTCGGCAATGTGAGCTTTGTCGAGGGCGCTACAGGCAGCGGGTATTTGGTTTTGCAATAGGTACTGCCGAGCTAACAGAATATAAAGCCGCGAGATTCTTCCTCGAATTTCGGCGAGATCGGGGGATAGATCGACTTTGGTTTCCGAGCCACCCGAACGACTCAGCCCATCAATCAAATTGAGGATAAAGAGGGGATCGATGCCCCTTGGGGATGATGGCTGCGTATGGGGCTGAGTTTCGGGATAATTCATCCCTGGCGTTCTAGAGTTCTGCGATCGCGCTGGATTCGCAAAGCTTAACCCAAGTATAAATACGCTCAAGAGAATCGTTGGTATTTTAAAAAAAGAAGTAATCATAGGTTTGTAAGGGCGAATTAAATACCAGCTTACATGTAGATGATTTTTGAGCTTCTTTATCTATACGAGGTCGGGTAAGACAGCGATATTTTTGCAGCCCAGAAATCAGGATAAGCTAAAGTTTATTGACGCAATGCAGCCAGAAAAGTTCGGATTTGCGATCGGTTTCAAAGCCAATACGTCTGCTCAGCCAGCGTTAGGACTTTAATTAAGGCTCAAGGTTGTGTCCTGTCCTAAGTGTAATCTCACAAAAGTCTTCACAAAATTTTTAGGCGATCGCGGCAGACTGAACCAATGTTTTGCTGTAAAATTCAATTATACGCGGGTGTAGTTTAGTGGCAAAACGAAAGCTTCCCAAGCTTTAGTTGAGGGTTCGATTCCCTCCACCCGCTTTCTAAGAGCTTTTACCTAACCTGCTTAATTTCTCACTTACAACAGACTGTGTAACTTGAGAAGCTTTTAACTAAAGAAACCTTCACCCATCGAGAATCTCATCCTAGATACAAAGTTAATGTGAGAAACTATTCTTTCTCGACAGTTTCTAAGCTACCATCGAAACCAGTTCCAACACCATGATGACACCCTGTTTTACTCAATTGATCGGGGAAATCAGTTTGATCAATTCTTTGTGATTTTTTGACTATTGTTCTAATATTTGCTCATGCTTTGACTGACCGATTCAACATCAGGTTTTTGAATGTCAACTAACTCTATTCGCAACCGCTTACCCAAAATTGCCGCTGCGCGATCCATTGTTTTAAGAGTGACAGATGTATTTTCAGGATCGAGAAGCCTGTCAAGTGAAGTTCTACTCGTACTCATTGCAACTGCCATTTGGGATTTACTCAAGCCCTTCTTTTTCATCTCTAAGAGAACCTGCCATGCAAGAACTCGCTTGAGAGCCACAGCATTAACTTCAGCTAAGACCCCATCTTCCTCTAGCAAATCATCAAAATAAGAACCAATATTGGGATTATTCGTCGTAGGTACTCGTTTTTCATTCATACGCCCCTATTGTACCTTTTTTGGTACAAAATGCAACTTTTCCGCGATCGCCAATTGTGAAAGAGGATACGAATAATTCAATCAACATGATTTTGAGTTTGTGTTTAAGGACTTTTGGACAAAAAAATACCCTCTTCGACTGGGATTGGGTATGGTATTCACTATTCTTGGAGTCACCACAGAAAACGGGAATTAGTTTTCGCCAAAAAACTCAAACGGTTTCCGATTAAAGAGTTTAGACTTCTCACGGTTTGCCTCCATTGCTAAATCCTGTGCTGACCCCTCGCTACCTATTTGAAAACATTCTTACCATAGACCCCGAACTGGAGCTTGTTCGTTGACAACTTCTGGCGTAGGAGTTGTCGAGTTTATAGGGGTTGTAGAGGTTGTAAAAGTTGTAGAGTTCATAGGAGTTGGTGTAGGAGTTGTGTCTACAAACGCAACCGTTTTGGGTTGAGAAACATCCATTGCTCCCACAATTGGAATCATTGAAGGGCAGCCTTCCGTCTTATACCAAACATGCTTGCCCGAGCCTAAACCTTCGCTTTCGGGGTTGTCAAATCTTCTACAGTTTCTTAGGGTTTCATGAATTGCAAAAGCATCCATATCAAGTAAACCGGGGCTTATCTCATTAATATAGCGATTATGATAGATGCCCTGAACGATATTACGATTGTAGAGATAAGTCGAAGAACTTACCTTCAGATCGTATTTTTCAATCATCCAAGTAGGAACATAGTAATTGTGAGATTCTCCACTCACATTTTTGAAGGTAACAATATTCCCAGAAATATTTTCAACTACCTGAGGAGTAGCGCTGTCTATATAGTCTCTGCATTGGCTGACATGACTGATGTTGCTGAAGCGATCGAAAGCAAGTTAGAACAAGTTTTTGCATAGCCTTAAATCCCTAAAATATGGTTCAATCAGATGGGTTTCTCCTCGCACCCTTTCACAATGACAGAACCATGGTTGATTTGATGTGCAAGTTGATTAACTAGCATACAAAACAACTTATATATCTTCCTAGAGAAAGATGTTTCAAGGCTTCATGAGTGCGATCGCTGAAGCTATAAAACCACATGCCCTTGAATATATGTAGAGATTAGATTAGTCTGGAGTAAATAAAACTGCCAGTCGATCTCCTATGTCTGAACAGAAAACATACTTGGAACTATCCGAAGGCGATAGTGGTTCTCATAAGTTTTATGAAGTAATTGTTAATGGTGTCGAGGTATCGATTCGCTATGGTCGTATAGGCGATCGCGGACAAACCAAAGTCTCTACTTTTGCCACACCTGAAAAAGCTCTCGCCGAAGCCACCAAAAAACTAAACGAAAAGAAGCGTAAGGGCTATGAGCCTGCCGTCATGGGTGAACGGCAGAAACGCGCAGTCACTCGACGTCAAATTACCAGCAGCAAATCGACTGCAAAACAATCTCCTGTGCTATGGAAGTTTGCTACTGGGGCATCTGCCTTTGGTGTATTTGCCGATGAAATAGGCTGCTGGGTAGGGAATCAAGATGGGCGGATCTATACCCTCACCCACGAGGGGCAGGTGACAAATCAGTTCAAACTTCCTGATGGTGTGAAATGTATCGTCAGCGATCGCGATTGGCTGTATGCAGGCTGTGATGATGGCAAGGTCTACGATCTAGGTGGAAAAGTCCCTCGCGTTGCCTATGAGATTGCCCGAGATGTCGATATTTTTTGGCTCGATATCAGCGACGGTATTTTAGGTGTCTCCGATCGAGATGGTGGCATTACCACAATCAATCATGAAGATGAGTCAAAATGGTCGAAACGTAGTACTGGAAGTGCTGGCTGGATGGTACGTTGCGACGAGATTGGTATCTATCACGGACATACGGATGGTGTGACCATGTATGACTGGGAAGATGGACAGACAATCTGGAACCAGCCAACGAATGGAGCAGTTCTATTTGGCTGGCAAGAGGAGTCCATGCTCTATGTCGGAACTTCCAACCATCAAGTCCAAAGTTTTACCAAAAAAGGTGAAGTCAGTACGGTTTATCGATGCGATGCTGCCATTTATTCCTGTGCCGCTGCAGGGGATGGTGAATATGTATTTGCTGGCGACAACTATTCTTCTATTTATTGTTTTAATCGCGGTGGCGATCGCCTCTGGAAATTGGGAACGGGTTGTGGCTCTGCTTATTCGATGCAGTTCTTTAATGGACGACTGTATATTGTCACAACGGATGGTTCTTTTGCTTGCATTGATGCAAGTGAAACTGCTATTCAAGCAGCTCAAGCTGGAACTTACGCCCAAGCGGTCAATATCAAAGCGCCAAACCTGAATGATGTTTTACCTTCTACAACGTTAGAAACCACTTCGGATAGCAGTCGAGGCGTTTTGCTAGAATGTTTCCAAGAAGGAAGTAACTTG
This sequence comes from Tumidithrix elongata BACA0141, assembly GCF_036349135.1. Lineage (NCBI taxonomy): Bacteria > Bacillati > Cyanobacteriota > Cyanophyceae > Pseudanabaenales > Pseudanabaenaceae > Tumidithrix > Tumidithrix elongata. The sequence continues at coordinate 8,944 of NZ_JAZBJZ010000092.1, read as the reverse complement.
AGAATGCGTGTAATTTCTGAAGGTTATAACCAGAACTGGAAAGTGCAATTCCCTAAAGACATTCGCGAGGCGGGCGTTCGTTATCTAGTTGACGAAATTCGCGAATCCGCAAGTGGTGGCTTTTACCGTGCCTTAGGTGATATCAAAAAGCTGGTTTAACTGCATATCGCTATCCTTGATTTGTATTCAAATAACGTGAATTCGGGTTAAGGACTAACGATTTAAGACAGTTATTCTGTAAATCAAGTAAAATGACTAGTGGGTAAGTTTCGTATTCAGCTTGCATCAAAAACCTTTGCTAACTCAGTCAAATTTCCAATCCGAAAAGATCCTATTCGATCGCGCTACTTCCAATTCCGATGCAATTCCGATGGTGTTTGCATTCCCAAACACCTATACCGTGGGAATCACCAGCCTAGGCTATCAAGTGGTTTGGGCAAACTTGGCAACGCGACCTGAAGTTGAAGTTAGTCGCTGGTTTACAGATACCCACGAACCGCTACCCAGAGCGCCCGAACTTCTAGGCTTTTCATTCTCATGGGAATTGGACTATGTGAATATTCTCAATGCCCTCACGAGTTTGGGGATTCCGATTAATGCCAGCGATCGCACAGCGGAACATCCTTTAGTATTTGGAGGTGGCCCTGTACTGACAGCCAATCCCGAACCCTTTGCCGATTGGTTTGATTTTGTCCTATTGGGCGATGGCGAAGAATTACTGGGCAAGATGTTGACTGCCTATCAAACCGTCAGAAAAGCGAATCGTCAAGAGCAACTTCTCTACTTGGCTCAGGTGGCGGGTATTTATGTTCCTCGTTTTTATCAAGTCACCTATCAAGCAAGTGACGGTGCGATCGCAGCGATTCAACCGATCGATTCGCAGGTTCCAGCCACGGTTGAAAAGCAAACCTATCGAGGGAATACGCTCTCTAGTTCCACGGTTGTAACGGATAAAGCCGCATGGGAAAGTATCTATATGGTAGAAGTGGTGCGAAGCTGTCCCGAAATGTGTCGCTTTTGCCTTGCCAGTTATCTTACCCTGCCATTTAGAACGCCCAGTGCTACGGATAGTCTTATTCCTGCGATCGAACGGGGACTCAAAGTCACCAATCGACTGGGCTTGCTAGGAGCTTCGATTACCCAACATCCAGAATTTGATATCCTATTGGATTTCATCGCTCGACCTCAGTATGACTCAGTACGCTTAAGTTTGGCTTCCGTACGAACGAATACGCTCTCGCTGAAGTTAGCGCAGACCTTGACCAGCCGAGATAGCCGTTCCGTGACGATCGCAGTGGAGAGTGGTTCGGAACGACTGCGCCAAATTATCAACAAGAAACTGCATAACGATGAAATTTACGAAGCAGCGGCGAATGCTCAAGCAGGTGGCTTAAGTGCTCTCAAACTCTACGGTATGGTGGGCGTGCCCGAGGAATGCGATCGCGACATCGAGCAGACGATTGAAATGTTAAAGGCTCTCAAAAAGCTCACACCCAAACTTAGAATTTCCTTTGGCTGTAGTACTTTTGTTCCTAAAGCGCACACACCTTGGCAGTGGATGCCCGTTAGCACCAGTGCTGACAAGAAATTGAAATACCTGCAAAAACAGTTAGCACCTAAGGGGATCGAATTTCGACCAGAGGGCTATAAAGATTCGGTGATTCAAGCCTTAATTTCTAGAGGCGATCGAAGGCTACAATTGGTGTTGCGGCTTGCCTATGCCTATAGTGCTGGTGAAGTTCCCAGTGATGGTATGTACAAACGCGCCTTTAAGGAATTACGAGGCCAACTTCCATCGCTTGATTGGTATGTGCATCAAACTTGGGAAAGCGATCGCATTTTACCTTGGCAACATCTTCAGGGTGCTTTGCCTGTGAGCACTTTGTTAAAGCATCTGGCTTCCTCCCTTGAGGTCAAATCTGAAAGCGGCTTCGATTTAAACTGATTATGCTAGGGGAGCTAAGCTCCATGAGATTTTTAAAAAGCCATATCACAGTTTCCCCTAAATGGTATTACCTTGATTTTAAAATTTATATATAGCCATCCTATTTGATACATGAGAGATGTCTTTTTCTGCGTAGACCTGTAGGGGCAATTCATGAATTGCCCCTACGCATAACTCGTTTAGGATTGCTATAGCAATCCTAAATCGTTGCACATTATTGAAATATACAAATCAACTAGGAATGCTATAGCCTTAGCATTTTTTTTAATTGTTAAGTTTAATTTGTCCAATACAACTTACTTACTTTGTCAAAACTAGAATGACTCTATTTACTTGAGGTATTGATGGACGATGCGAAAGCTAATTCGAGGTTTACGAGACTTTAAGGATAATCATTTTCCTTCTCATTTAGAGTTATTTCAGTTATTGGGGATGGGGCAAAAGCCCAGGGTTTTATTTATTACCTGTTCGGATTCGCGGATCGATCCCAACCTGTTGACTCAAGCAGAAGTTGGGGAGTTGTTTATTATGCGTAATGCGGGCAATATTATTCCACCATACGGAACCCTAAGTGGTGAAGGCGCTACGATTGAGTATGCAATTCAGTCCCTTGAGATTGAGCAAATCATTGTTTGCGGACATACGCACTGTGGTGCGATGAATGGGCTATTAAAACTCGAACATCTACGCGAAGAAATGCCAATTGTCTACGAATGGCTAAAAATAGCAGAAGGAACGCGCCGCTTAGTAAAAGAGAATTATACCAATTTTACAGACAAAGAGCTACTCGAAATTACCAGTGCTGAAAATGTATTGACACAAATCGACAACCTAAAGACCTATCCAATCGTGCGATCGCGTCTTTTTCAAGGCAGACTAAACATTTATGGCTGGGTCTACAATCTGGAAACGGGCGAAGTGCTTGCCTATGATTCTGTCAGTCATTCCTATGTTCCACCGCAACATCAGGTATTAGACGATCTACCCGAACCATCTTTTGAAACGGATTTACTGGGAGCTTAGAAAAATTATAGATATCGTAGTTTTCAAGAAAACACGGACGGGATTTACAGGAAATGGAAGTAATGGAATCCCCATTTCTATAAACCTTCCCCAGATCTTATCATATCCATATAATTATGAAAACCGCAATATGGGAAAGTAGGAATCTTCTCTCAATAACAAGCCTTATTGCGAATTCTGTCAACTATGGAATATCTTTCTCAACTGCTCATTCTCAACTGTGGGACTCTATGGATAATATTTTTGAGGTTATATAGGGCTGAGCTACTTAAAAGCCTTGATTTTAGGGGTTTTTGCCCCGAACTTATGTTAACTTGCATGGTATGGAGTTTATCTAATACCTCCGATAAATCCCATAAAAGAAAGATAAGATTAGGGGTGGCTCGAAAAAGAGTTCTCTCAGTTGAATAGAAGTTGCTATAATAGAAGAATAGCTGTAACTCTTAAATGAAGAGCTAAGCTCAATAGGGATAGTCTTTTGAAATTTACTCTGAGATAGCCTTGAGAGATTAATATGGTAGCCACTTCTACAAACCCAATTGCTACGACCTCAATCAGTGCTTACGGAAAAGCAAGATCCACAGTTAAAGGAACTCCGCTAAGTGCCGAAGAACTTCGCAAAATTCATGCCTATTGGCAAGCTTCCTGTTATCTAGCTGTAGGGATGATTTATCTGCGTGATAACCCTCTGCTAAGCGATCCCCTAACAGAAGAGCATGTGAAGAAACGTTTGTTAGGACACTGGGGATCAAGTCCAGGACAGGCATTTATTTGGGTTCATCTCAATCGTGCCATCAAAAAACACGATCTAGATATGATCTACCTGTCAGGGCCTGGGCACGGCGCACCTGGGGTGCTTGCCCCTATTTATCTAGAAGGAACCTATTCAGAAGTCTATCCTGATAAGAGTGAAGACGCCGAGGGTATGCTGAAATTCTTTAAGCAATTCTCATTTCCCGGCGGTATTGGTAGTCACTGTACCCCTGAAACCCCTGGTTCGGTGCATGAGGGTGGAGAACTCGGTTATAGCCTTTCCCATGGCTTTGGCACGGTTTTTGATAACCCCGATTTAATTAGTGCTGTGGTGGTGGGTGATGGCGAAGCAGAAACAGGTCCCCTCGCGACAGCATGGCATTCCAACAAGTTTTTGAACCCAATTCGAGATGGTGCTGTATTACCCATCTTGCATTTGAATGGTTACAAGATTAACAACCCTACCATTCTCTCTCGTATTAGTCATGCGGATTTAGAGCACCTATTTGTCGGCTATGGCTATCAACCTTACTTTGTGGAAGGTTCCGATCCCGAGAGTATGCACCAAGCGATGGCAGCTACCCTCGATCGCTGCGTTGCCGACATCAAGAAAATCCGAGAAGATGCCCGTATCTCGGGAGAAGCGAAACTACCCCGCTATCCCATGATCGTGTTGCGTACCCCTAAGGGTTGGACTGGCCCCGAGTCAGTTGATGGACATAAGGTTGAAGGCTTTTGGCGATCGCACCAAGTACCCCTGTCAGGAATCCACAACAATCCCCAGCATTTACAAATGCTGGAACAATGGCTGCGCAGCTATAAACCTGAAACTGCCTTTGATGCTACGGGTAAGCTCGTACCAGAACTGAGAGAACTTGCCCCCAAAGGCGATCGGCGCATGAGTGCCAATCCTAAAGCCAATGGGGGGCTACTGCGAAAAGATCTGCGGATGCCAGACTTCCGTCAGTATGGTGTCGATATTTCTAAACCCGCTCAAATTGAAGTGGAGAATACAAAACCCTTAGGTGTATTCTTACGGGATGTCATGCAGTTGAACATGACAAATTTTCGGGTGTTTGGCCCCGATGAAAATACCTCGAACAAGCTCAATGCCATCTATGAAGTTAGCAAGAAGTTTTGGATTGCCGACTACTTGTCCGAAGATGCCGATGGCGGTGAATTGTCTCCCAATGGTCGCGTCCTAGAAATGTTGAGCGAGCATACGATCGAAGGTTGGCTGGAAGGATATTTGCTCACGGGACGCCATGGTTTCTTTTCCACCTATGAATCCTTTGTGCATGTGATTGATTCCATGTTTAACCAACATGCGAAGTGGCTAGAAATCTGCAATCACATTCCTTGGCGTGCCGATATTGCCTCGCTGAACTGGTTAATTACCTCCACCGTATGGCGACAAGATCATAATGGGTTTACTCACCAAGATCCGGGCTTTTTAGATCTTGCCCTCAACAAAAGTCCAGATGTGGTTCGTATCTACTTACCGCCTGATGTTAATTCCCTGCTATCTGTGGCTGACCACTGCCTAAAGAGCAAAAACTACATCAATATTATCGTGGCGGATAAGCAACTGCACTTGCAGTTCCTGAGCATGGAAGCAGCGGTCGAACATTGCACCAAAGGCATTGGCATTTGGGATTGGGCAAGCAACGATCAAGGTGTGGAGCCTGATGTAGTTCTAGCCACCGCAGGCGACATTCCAACCCTAGAGGCTTTAGCCGCTAATGCGATGCTGAGAGAGGAGTTTCCCGATCTCAAGATTCGGTTTATCAATGTGGTGGATTTATTTAAACTGCAACCCGATACTGAACATCCCCATGGTCTAAGCGATCGCGACTTTGACTCTTTATTCACGCTGGACAAGCCAATTATTTTCAACTTCCATGCCTATCCTTGGTTGATCCACCGCCTTACCTACCGTCGCACCAATCACGACAATATGCACGTACGTGGCTATAAGGAAAAAGGCAGCATCAATACCCCCTTGGAGTTGGCAATCAACAATCAAATCGATCGCTTTAGCATTGCCATGGATGTGATCGATCGCGTTCCTAAACTTAAAGTGGCTGGGGCTCATGCCAAAGAGAAGTTTAAGAATGCCCAGATTCAATGTCGTAACTACGCCTATGAATATGGCGAAGATCGACCCGACACCACAAACTTTAAGTGGCCTTACTAGCCTGAATTCAGGCTAAGAAGATCTGAGGACATGTTAGATCTCCTCAGCCCCCTTTTTAAGGGGGATAAATTTGGAAGGCTCCCTTTTCTATATGCGTGCAGAGATCTCTGCCGAGAAGGGAGTCCTAAATGGAGAACTAAGTACCGAAATGCGAGTTTAAGGACTCGCTCATGACTTGGTTCTCCATTAAGTACGATCGCTAGAACTTTAAGTGTGTAGACATGTCCGTGAAATTCCTCAATGCTCATAGCAGCAGGCATAGGCTTGACTTATGTGTTAAGTAAGCTTTGATATAATTCAGGTAAAGCATCTTGAAAAAATCCCATGATTGCAGTCACTCAACCAAAATTAGAATCGGAACTGGAGCAAGAGCTAAATTTTGAGCAATTTCTGGAGCAATGCCCTGAAGATGGTCGCTATGAACTTGTGGAAGGCAAGATGGTCAAGATTTTAGCAACAAGAAAGCATTATGATGTCGCATGGCAAATCTTAAAAAGCTTCGATCGAGAAATTGACCGCTTGGGGTTAAACTATGTCGTTAATGATGTTGCTGCAGTTTTAACCACGAATAAAGCGGGCAAAGAACAAGGAAGGCATCCTGACGTGAGTGTTATCGATCGCGATGTGTGGCGAAGCGATCGCCTCGACCATAGAGGATTGCGAGAACCAATTCAGCTTGCAGTGGAGGTAGTGTCAACAAATTGGGAAGATGACTATATTGATAAGCTCGACGAATACGAACGATTGGGTATTCCTGAATATTGGATTGTCGATTATTTAGCGGTGGGAAGTAGAACCTATTTAGGAGATCCCAAGCAGCCTTCGGTGTTTATATTTACATTAGATGCTGAAGCCAAATATCAATTCACGCGATTCCAAAATAGCGATCGCATTGTTTCTCAGACCTTTCCAGAATTAAATCTAACGGTTGACCAAATTATCTCCGCTTAAAGATTTCGATCTTCCTGTAGTTCAGCCAAATTGTAAACTGCCTAGCATCCAACTGTTAAGGAAGATTCCTAAATACTCAAACTTTCTATAAACCATGAAAATACTGGTAATGAATGCTGGCTCTAGCAGTCAAAAGAGCTGCCTCTATGAAGTAGTGGACGATCGCATTTCCGAGCCGTTATGGGAAGCCTCGATCGACTGGACGCGCCGTCAGGGCTTTGCTGAGTTTGAAGTCAAAACGGCTACTGGGGCAGTTTTGGAAGAAGAAATTCCCATGCAGTCCCGTACTCAAGCGATCGCGCATCTCTTAGAAACCCTCTGGCAAGGAAAAACCAAAGTTATCGATCTGCCTGCGGAAGTTGCTGTGGTGGGGCATCGCGTCGTGCATGGGGGGCAAGATTATCGCGAGAGCGTTCGCGTTACTGCCGAGGTAAAAGCTGCGATCGCAGACCTATTCGTGTTAGCGCCTGTGCATAATCCTGCGAACTTAGAGGGTATTGAAGCGATTGAAAGCATCTTTGGGAAGGACATCCCGCAAATTGCTGTATTTGACACCGCTTTCCACAGTCATATTCCCGATGCAGCGGCGATCTATCCAGGTCTCTATGCCTGGGTAGAGAAGGGAATTCGTCGCTATGGATTTCATGGGATCAGCCACCAATATTGCGCCCAGAGAGCTGCCCAAATCTTAGATCGCGATCTTAAAGACCTGCGGTTGATTACCTGTCATTTAGGCAATGGTTGTTCTCTTGCTGCGATTCGCAACGGTCAAAGTATTGATACGACGATGGGATTCACGCCTTTAGAAGGCTTGATGATGGGTTCTCGCTCTGGTTCTATCGATCCCAGCATTTTAATTCACTTGATGCGACAGGAGGGCTACACCGCCGATCGCTTAGACAAAGAGTTGAATAAAGAATCTGGTTTGCTAGGAATCTCTGGGGTGTCAGCCGATCTGCGATCGGTTTTAGCCGCGATGGATACGGGCAATCCTAGAGCAAAACTTGCCCTAGATATCTACATCCATCGGCTGCGATCGTGCCTTGGTTCCATGCTCGTGAGTTTGGGTGGATTGGATGCTTTGGTATTTACAGCGGGCGTGGGTGAAAACTCGGCGATCGTGCGCGAACTTGCCTGTCAATCTCTGGAATTTTTGGGATTAAAACTCGATCTTGAGAAGAACAAAAATCGTCCTGTAAATCTAGATATTGCCACCCCTGACTCAACCATCAGAATCCTAGTAATTCACACCCAAGAAGATTTAGCGATCGCACAAGAATGCTGGCATCATTGCAGTTCCAAAGCCGATTAATTCCTGCTGGCTATGAAAGCGATCGCTCTTTTCATCAAACCAAATCGCAGTACCTTATCCCAACCAGTGAGCCAAATTGTCTTGCAGCGAGGGTATGGCATTGTCGGGGATATTCATGCTCAGGTTGGAAGTCCTCGGCAGATCTTGATAGCCAGCCAACCTGTGTTAGAGCAATACGGTTTGCAACCAGGGAACCTGCATGAAAATATTTTGGTCGATGGCGCGATCGAATCGCTTAACTCTGGGCAGGTCTTGCAAATAGCCGATTCTCAAGGTGGAGATGCATCCTGCAATGCCCTTATTCGCCTTACGTTTCGCTGTGAGCCTTGCTTTAATCTAGATCGTATTCGCCCCAATTTAGCCAAGCAACTCAAGGGAAAACGAGGATTTTTGGGAATTGTTATTCAAGATGGAATCGTTAGTAAGGGCGATCGGATTTCAATTACTCCCACTGCTTTCCCGCCACTTTCTGACATTCCCAAAGAGCGATTTACGGAATTTGTTGCGAGAATTCCGAGGGGAAAAGTCGTGAGAACCCGTGAAATTATTCAAGCAATTGGTGTAACCCGCGCTCATTATCGGATTCTGCCAACATGGATAAGGCAGTTTTCGGATTTTCTCCCAACCCATCGCATCATTTCTACTGAGGGTTTGCTCATGACTCAACTGAATCGGGAACAAGCCCAAAGATTGCGGGATGAGGGTATTAAATTTGGTAATTGCTCAACTTAGAGGAAATAATGCTTCGAGGGGGTTCAAAGCC
>NZ_JAZBJZ010000091.1:0-21882 GCF_036349135.1 Tumidithrix elongata BACA0141 | reverse complement strand
GAAGAGGAAAACCCTGTCCACAACTTGTTTTTATTTCCCAACAACTCTAATATTGTTACTTCAAATATATCTTCCTTAGCTGGTGTGTCTGGTAGTGGCAACGCTGGCTCGATTTCACTAATTAGCACAAGTGGAACGATTGACACTAGCTTAGGAACCCTTGTTTCCACTTCATTTATTGGAAACGGAGGAAATGTTTCCCTTCAAGCAGCAAATAATATCGTTACTTCAAATATATCTTCTTTCGCTAGTACTAGTGGTAATGGAGGAAACATCTCTCTGACAAGTACAAGTGGAGCGATCGACACTAGTTTGGGAGCCCTTGTTTCCACTTCATCTATTGGCAAAGGAGGAGATGTTTCCCTTCGGGGATCAAATAATATTGTTACTTCAAATATATCTTCCTTTGTTTCTTTAAGTGGCAATGCTGGCTCGGTTTTGCTGATTAGTACAAATGGAGGGATTAATACTAGCTTAGGAACCGTTAGTGCTACTTCATTGATTGGTAATGGAGGGAATGTCTTTCTTCAGGCAGCAAATAGCATCTTTACTGCAAATGTAAATACATTTGCAAGAAATGGCAACGGTGGCAATATTAACTTCACTGCTCGCAACAGCATTACAGCAAATAATCTCAATGCCAGAAGCGCGATCGCTAATGGTGGCAATATTACCCTCGACCCCATAGGTAACATCATCTTCAACTCTGCGAATACTTCTGGAGCCATTCAGGGCGGAAGTTTTTCGGCTTCTTCAACAGGAGGGAATATTCGAGTATTAGGTTTTGTGACCAGTACGTTTGCTGCCTGTGCGGGTGCGAGTATTTGCTCTGCTAGCAGTAATGGAGGAACGGGCGGTCAGATATTTCTCAGGCATGGCGGATTAGCTCCTTTCATCATTGGCGATCCCAGTATTAATGGAACCGCTGGTATCGTCACCTCAGGTTCCTCCACCTTGGCTCTTGGCAAAATCATTCCCGTCGGCACGAGCATCTTTACCCAAGGCAATATTCTTGTCGCTCCCTCAGGGGATACGGTATTTACACCCCCTGACCTTTTAGTCGATCTTCTTGCCGCCGATCTAGACACCTTGAAACTGCTAGAAATCAGGGAGGTAATGAAACGAGAGGTCGATCGCTACTTTAAAGAAGAGAACTTACCAAAAGCATTTGAAGCGATCGAAAAAGCCTATATTTCTGAGCTAGAGGTTTATTTGGGAGACGATCTCAAGCCGCCTGTATTAAACATGAACCAAGCCCAAGAAATCATAGGTGATGTTTCAAGACGATCTGGAAGTATTTCGGTATTGATTTATCCTGTGATGCTGAACGATCGTATCGAGATTCTGGTCATCCCTCCCAAGGACAAAGGTAAACCCTTTCACCGCTATACCAATTATGCCAATGAAGCTGAAATTGTGGCAATTTTGGAAGAGTACAGATCTAACCTCCGCGATCCGAGTTCGCAAGATTATTTAGTACAGGCGCAAAAGCTCTATGACTGGGTCATACGTCCAATTGACGATCGGCTGCAAGCCTTGAAAATTGAAACCATTGTATTTGTCATGGACTCAGGCTTGCGCGTAATTCCGCCTGCGGCGCTTCATGATGGCAAGCAGTTCCTCATGGAACGTTATGCTTCCGCAAATATTCCAGCATTGCGGGTGACCAGACTAGAAGATCGCGATCGCAAAAACACGAGTGTTTTAGCCATGGGGTTAACCCAAGCAAGAGAAGGTTTAAGTGCGTTACCAGCCGTCGAAATTGAAATTAGAACCATTGGTACGCAGGTGCTCTCTGGTGTTGCATTTTTAGACCAAGATTTCACCGTTGGCAATATGCAAGAGCAAAGGAGCAAAGCTAGCTATGGAATTTTGCATTTGGGAACCCACGGTCAATTCCTTGCCGATCGCGTTAAAGATTCCTATATTCAGTTTTGGGATAGCAAGCTGCGATCGCACCAAATTCCCGGTCTAAGATTTGATAAGCCTGCGATCGACATGCTGACCTTAAGTGCTTGCGAAACTGCTGTTGGGAACAATTTGGGTATCAGTGGTTTGGCAGTAGAGTCTGGGGCTAGAAGCATTCTTGCCTCTTTATGGACGGTGTCAGATGCGGGGACTGCTCCCCTCATGATTAGCCTTTATAAGGCTTTTCCCAATGCGATCAGTAAAGCAACTGCTTTACGGCAAGCACAACTCGATTTGTTGAGAGGAAAGGTTAAAGTTGAAAACAATCAAATTGTCGGAGTTGAGGGTTTAGGTGCGATCGCCTTGCCCAAGGGTACAGGGAATGTCGATCTAAGGCATCCTTTCTTTTGGTCATCCTTTATCTTGGTGGGAAATTGGTTGTAAATAAAGAGAAACATAAGATAAAGTCCGTTATTTCCTAGATCTCAATTTGACAAACAAGATGTAATATATAGCGGTTGGTCTTTAATACTGAGCCAACTATTTCCCTAAAAGCCTTATGGTATAAAGATTTTATTTAAGATTTCCTTGTCGTAAAACATACTGCGATCGTAAGTGTTGGTCTATAAAACTGGTGCATGTTAGCAATCTGAGGTGTGAGGGTGAATCAAGATTTAAAACGTTTAATCAAGTTGAGCAGCAAGATACTGATTGTCACGCTGCCAAGCTTAATGTTGGGGTTAGGCAAATTCCCGAGCGATGCCCAAGTTCCCTCCATATCCTCCCCACTAACTCGCCCACCAGAATCTCTAACACCAAAGCTTCAAGCTAAGCCTTCAAGCCCAATTCTCAACACTTCGCAATTACCCCTTCCAAAACCCTCCCCTTCACAGACTCCAAGCAATTCGCAGACTAAATTATCGCAACAAGTTCCTCAAAACGAAGTCTTAATTCCAGTTAAGCGAATTGACATCGTGGGAAGCACCATTCTCACCGCAGCCGAAGTTGAGGCGTTGACAGTACCACTCCAAAATAAATCGGTCACGCTCAGTCAACTGCGAGATGTTGCTGACAAAATTAGTCAAATCTATCAAGATCGCAACTATATCACTTCCCGTGCTGTTCTCACCCCCCAAGACATTAAGGATGGTATAGTCACGATTCAAGTAAGAGAAGGAGCTTTAGAACGGGTTGACATTAAACGAGCGGGAAATGTATCAGGTCGATTAAATGATGACTATATCCGCGATCGCGTCCTGCAAGCAGCAACGCCACCCCTCAATTTTACACAACTAGAAGACGAACTTCAACTATTGAGATCTGATCCTTTAATCGGTGACATTCGAGCCAATTTAACCACGGGTAGTAAGGAAAATCAGAGCGTTTTACAGATTACATTTACTGAAGCGCAAACCTTTAGCATACGTCCCTTTTTCGATAACTATGGAAATCCTTCTACAGGGATCTATCGGGCTGGCGTGAACCTGCAAGAGCTTAATGCTACGGGAAATGGGGACTCTATGATTTTAGGGTACACGCGTTCTGGTAGTTCTGATATTTATCAGGTGAACTATCAATATCCGATTAACCCGAAAGGTGGAACCCTTAGCTTTAACCTTTCTGCGGGGCAAAACCCAGTTACCGAGCCACCCTTTGATAGCTTAAAAATCCTCACAGATTCGCAAACCTATGAGCTAGCCTATCGCCAACCCTTAGTGCGATCGCCTCGCGAAGAGTTTGCCCTTGGGGCTAGTTTCGCAATTGAGAATAGCGGTTCCTATTTTGGCGATCGCTCGTTTAATTTCCAGAATTTCAAGTTTGACGACGGGCGATCGCAATCGCGAGTTTTGCGATTTAGCCAAGATTATCTGAGCCGAGATCCAAGCGGTGCTTGGGCATTGCGCTCTACCTTCAATCTTGGGTTAAATGCTCTAGGCGCCACAATTCGTACAGATGGTTCCCCTGACGGTAGATTTTTCTATTGGATCGGTCAAGTTTTGAGAGTGCAAAAACTGGGTTCCGATCGCGACACCTTGGCATTCTTTCGACTGAATATGCAGTTCTCTGGCGATCAGTTGCTGTCGCTCAATCGTTTCAGTATAGGTGGGCCTCAGTCTATTCGAGGCTATCGTCAAAATCAACTTACAGGGGACAGTGGCATTCAGGCTTCAGTAGAGTTGCAATTTCCCGTGGCAAGAGATAGCGAAGGGTTTTCTACTGTAAAACTCCTACCCTTTGTGGAAGCTGGTACGATTTGGAATTCTTCGGGCATAAATTCGACTACCCAGTCATTGCTTGGAATTGGTTTAGGGGCAACTTACCAACCGATCCGCAATCTTATCCTGCGTCTCGATTATGGGATTCCTTTGGTGAATGTCAGTAACCCAGGCACAAACCTACAAGATTCAGGCTTTTACTTCTCAGTAAATGCAAATTTCTAGAATAGATCTTCGCAGATGCACCAATCAACGCAGCAGATGCACCAATCAACGCAGTTGAGATTGCAATTGGGATTGTAGCGCTCTATAGATTGTGTCAGGGACTCCATCTAAATCTGTATCTGGATCGTTCGCATCAACCACCATTCCTAACAGCTCTCCCGAACTAGAAGGAATTCCTGAATCTGCTTGTTGCCAAAGTAGCCAACGACTACCAAGGGGTAAATCTGCAAAACTCCGATCGCGATGAGTCAACCACACCACAGGTAGATCGGGCAAATCCAAAACATCCGATGAGGAATTTGGGGAAAGGGTTTCATCGATCGCGATCGCAGCTAGTGTTTCCAACACCAAACGATTTCCTTGCAACAGGTCGGATGTACTTGTCCAGAGTTTGACATTGAGATTAACTTTCTGGGCATAAAAATACAAAGATACTGCGGCGACGACCGCCTGCTCAAAGGCTTCCGATTGCCAACCTGCGGAGGTGTCTAGGGCAATTATGACCTCTTGCCCGCCAATTGTGACTTCTAACTCACGGACGCGCAACTCGCCAAATCTGGCACTGGTACGCCAATGAATCAGACGGGTTGGATCGCCCCAGCGATAGGGGCGCAGGGTTTTAGTCAAGCCCTCCGTAGAGGTGTTATGGGTATGGTCAGGGCTATATTGTTTGGGACTAGTATCTCGACCAATTTGATCGATCAAGGGACATTGACTTAGAGGCAAAACGGTTGGATAGACGATCACTTTCTCAGAAGTTCGGCGCGATCGCCGACTTCTAAAGAGTCCAAACGGGCTAGCTGTGGCAATTTCTACTTGAGTAAATTGAAATACGCCGCGCCGAATCGACGGAACGCTATAAGCCCAATAATATTTTTGGTTTGTGGCAATCTGCTCGATCACCACCTCTTGTTTCAGAATATTCGACATTCCCTCTGGTAGAATATCCCGCACTTCGAGCAGCAATTTATCGGTTTTGGTGGGATTGCGAAATACTAACTCAACGGTGATGTCGTCACCCGCACTGACAGCCTCGATCTGCGATCGCTCCACTTCTAGTTCGCGTAACAAACGTGCTGGCATAACTGCCCCGATCAGCAATAGCGCAAAGCTGACACCACTAATCACATACAGCCATCCCGCTAACGTATTGCTGGCAGCCGCAAAGAAAAAACCTGCCAAGCCAATTAGCATTCCCCCTGCAAATTCTGGTGTAGAGAAACGCCATTCTAACCAATTAAAAAAACGCTGCCAGAGACTAGGTTTACGCTTTTTTTGTTTTTGGTAAGTTTGCGATCGATTAGGCTTTTGATTTCCTCCTACTTTAGAGCCAGAAACTTGGGTCGAATGCTTGGCATTTGTCATGTCATTTAAGTGGTTATTTGACAGGCTGATTTCAATGATTTATTTGACTAGTTTAATTGCCTAGTTTTAGTTGGCTGGCAAATTCCTGAATCTCAGCGATCGTAAATACAGAGGCAAACTTTAATCCTGCCTCAGCATAAAATTCGGCGCCACCTTGATTTCTATCGACAAGCGTGATAATTTGCTCGACTTGATAGCCTGCTTCTTGCAACTTTTCTACCGCAAACATCGCTGATTTACCCGTGGTTACAACATCCTCTAAAACAACGACTTTGGCTTGGGCTGGTAGCTGAGGGCCTTCAATCCAAGCAGCAGTACCATGCCCCTTTGCTTGCTTGCGTACGATCAATGCTGGAATGGGGCGATTCTCATAGGCAGACACAACACTTACCGCAGAAACAATCGGATCGGCACCCAAAGTTAAGCCTGCCACTGCTTGTGTTTCTGGGGGTAACATTGACAATAAAACCTGTCCAGTCCAAAGCGCACCAAAGGGATCTAAAGTTACCAATTTCCCGTTGATGTAATAGGTACTAGCTTGCCCAGAAGAGAGTGTAAAATTACCACTTTTATAAGCCAAACGGCAAAAAAGTTCTAGCAGTTTTTTTCGGGTTTGAATATCTTCAGTCATAAATTAATTAATTAATAGAATTATTAGTTTAAACGGTAATTAATCTGCTAAATTATTCTGCATCTAATTGTGAGGATGTACATTATGAGTACTCGGTTTTGTTTGCTAGCTTCATCGATCGCGATCGCTTCAATGGCGATCGCTGCGGCTCCATCTTTTGCCAATCCTTATCGCACCAATCAGGATGCTTACCCCAATAACTATCCAGCGGTCTATCCGCAGGTATATACAAAGGTTCTAGATATGACATCCGATATCAATCTCCCCAATCCCTACATTCAATTTGAATATCGGGATCAGGAAATCGGACGCCAAACGAGTGCCTTTCGGGCTGTAAATCAAGAAATGATGGATCTGCAAACGATGAGCGATCCCACCCTTCGCACCCGCGATCTACCAAATGTCTATTGTTCATCTTTGCTAGCTGAAGGTTTCAATTCTTGTGCTGCTCCCGTTGTCGAAGCAGAGCCTGTCGTTGTACCACGGTACGAGCCACCAGCACCAGCAGTTCCTGCCCTTTGGTAATCATTTCTGGTTTTTAAAACTCGTTACCAAAACTCGTTACATAGTTTGCTGTTAAGTTACAAGCTGAACTTTATGGCAAATTAATGTTCGATATCTATACTTCATAAGTAGGCTCACAAAAAAGATCTAAATTTCTCCTTCTTTCCAATCGAAGAGAGGGAGAAATTTAGGTGTATTAAAACTTAGAGATGGAATAGATCGAGGGGAAAGTGCCCATAGGTTCCACAATGCCCATCCGCAAAGTCGGATTGATAGGAAACTAGTACCCCACGATACTTGCCAGAGTAGGTATCCTCATGGCAAAGATTTGTTCTAGGGTTAAATTTGATATAGATGCCATGTTCGGAATTCTGTGAAGCCTTGCCAATTGTGGGGGGGACTTCATAGCCAAATGCTTTCGTATAAGCCTTTAGAGCCAAGTGTCCCTGTATTTGACTATCTGCACAGACACCAAAGATTTGATAATCTGATGCTGTCGCTAGACTCAATAGAGCCTTTCGCACGATTTCGGGTTCGGTTAATGAATTCGGATCGAGATCGCTTGCCGCAATCAGAATTGCCTCAGTTGCTTGAGCGGTTGGATGGTCGGGCATGATGTTTGTGTAGTCAGAAACATTTCCAATGATCCATCTAGCTCCCCTATACCCTCAGCTCTATAAAATTTTAAAACCGAGTTTTCCAGATTGCCTCTGGTCGGGCAAAGGAGATCGTAAAGTCGTCGCTTTGACGTTTGATGATGGACCACATCCTCAATATACGCCGCAACTGATCCAAGTTTTAGCCCAACACCAAGCGATCGCTAATTTCTTTTGGTTGGGATGCTGTGTCGAGCGATCGCCTCAAATCGCTAAGGAAATCTATCAACGCGGTAATTGGGTTGGCATACATGGTTACGACCATACATCTTTCCCATTGCTCACTGCCGATGCCCTTCAACTGAGTTTAGCGAAAACGCAAGCCGCGATCGCCAAGGCTTGCGATCTCGATCCCAAAGATATTCGGGATGTGCGCCCACCGAATGGACTATTTACACCCCGCACGCTCACCCTCCTGCGGCAATGGCAATATCGTCCTGTGATGTGGAGCGTAGTCCCCGAAGACTGGGTACGTCCTGGTATCGATGTTGTAGTCAACCGTGTCATGCATCAGGTTGTCAATGGTTCCATCATTGTTTTGCATGATGGCGCTCATGGCGGTCAGGATGTCGCCGCGACTGTGGCACAGTTGCTACCTTTATTACAAGCTCAAGGCTATGCATTCGTTACGATCGAGCAGTTGTGGCATGAATCCAAGTTATGAATTTTATTGCGACTGTGGCAATTAGGAGATAATTAACTGCGTAAGTTTCTTTTGTGAAAGCGCTATCTCAACTTGCCGCCATGATTGTTTCCCCCGAACCAGATTCTGAGTCTAGCGAATTATCCCCCTCGTCAGTCAGTATTCGCGATATGGCGATCGACGATATTGCCCCTGTCTATCACCTTGGGGAAGAACTATTTACCAGCGATCTCTATCCCTACCTCTATCGCACTTGGGATGAATGGGAGGTGATTGGGCTATATAACACCGATCCTGAATATTGCATGGTGGCAGAAGTCAACGAGCAGTTAGCAGGATTTGTGTTGGGAACAGTGATTACCAAAGCCTCTTGGACTTACGGCTATATTATTTGGCTCGGGATCGATCCCAACTTTCAAAGGCGGGGCATTGGGGACAAACTGGTTGACAAAATCGTCGAACGCATGATCGAAGAAGGGGCAAGGTCGATGCTGGTCGATACCGATCCCGCCAATTTGCCTGCGGTTAACTTCTTTACCCGCAAGGGGTTTGGTAATGCCCACAAGCATATTTTTCTGTCGATGAATCTCAGCAAGCATGAATATTATGGTCGATTAATTGCTTACGAACGCGATAAAGCCGATCGCAATAAGCATCGTCGTCCCCGTCGTCGTCCTTAAAAATTTGAGCGAAAAATTTAAATAAAAAATTCAAGTGAAAAATTTACGGGTGCGATCGCAAATCTCAAGCAGTCTCAATCAAATATTAAAATAGGCACAATTTTTGAAAGTATCTGGCGCTAAAATCTGAAAGCAAATTGAGGCATAGTTGTTATAAAGAGGACGAGTCATAGTGACCAAAAGTACAACGACGAAAAGTACAGCAATCACCGCGATCGCCGCACGGGAGATTCTTGATTCGCGGGGAAAACCCACCGTGGAAGCAGAAGTCCATCTCGCGGATGGATCGGTAGGACTAGCCCAAGTACCCAGTGGTGCATCAACAGGCAGCTTTGAAGCCCATGAGCTGCGCGATGGTGACAAAAAACGCTATGGCGGTAAGGGCGTACTGATCGCAGTGCGAAATATTCACGAGAAAATTTTGCCCGAATTGAAAGGGCTAGATGCGCTCAATCAAGAGCTGATCGATCGCACCATGCTCGATCGCGACGGTTCACCCAACAAGACCGAACTGGGAGCGAATGCGATTTTGGCAGTTTCTCTCGCCAATGCTAAAGCTGCAGCAGCATCTATTGGACTGCCCCTCTATCGCTATTTGGGTAGCCCCTTAGCAAATCTGCTACCAGTGCCTTTAATGAATGTGCTGAATGGTGGCGCTCATGCCGACAATAACGTTGACATTCAAGAATTTATGATCGTGCCTGTGGGCGCACCGAGCTTTAAAGAGGCTTTGCGCTACGGGGCAGAGGTATTTGCAGCCCTGAGTGCCGTGCTGCATGACAAGGGTTTAGCCACCTCCGTGGGCGATGAAGGCGGCTTTGCCCCTAACCTAGAGTCTAACCAAGCCGCCTTAGAGCTTTTGGTGGATGCAATTACTAAGGCTGGTTACAAACCAGGCGAGCAGATTGCTCTTGCCTTAGATGTTGCCTCTAACGAACTCTATAAAGACGGTCAGTACACCTTTGATGGCAAATCTCACAGTGCCGCCGAAACGATCGCTTATTACGAAAAGATGGTGAGCCAATATCCGATTGTCTCTATCGAAGATGGCTTACAGGAAGAAGACTGGGCGAGTTGGAAAGCAATTACAACGCAACTGAGCAATACGCAGCTTGTGGGCGACGATTTGTTTGTCACCAATAAAACCCGCCTCGACCGAGGCATTCGCGACGGCTGCGCCAGTGCGATTTTAATTAAGCTCAACCAAATTGGTAGCTTGACGGAAACCCTAGAGACGATCGCGACAGCGGACAAAAACAAATACCGTTCTGTAATCAGCCACCGTTCGGGCGAAACAGAAGATACGACCATTGCCGATCTAGCAGTTGCCACCCGTGCGGGACAAATTAAGACAGGCTCTCTCTGTCGAAGCGAGCGCGTTGCCAAATACAATCGCTTGCTACGGATTGAGGCTGAGCTAGGCAGTCAAGCAGTTTATGCAGGCAAAGTTGGTTTAGGTCCAGCCAGATAAATTCAAAATCAAATCTTCAAGCAAAATTCTTTAGATTTTGCCCTACCCCTTAACCCATACAGGTTGAGGGGTAATTTTTTCAAATCGCATTCCTGAAGTGTCGCTATTTAAAAAGCGCGCTACAGGCTTCCAGACAGCGAATAGCAACTACAAGCATTTAGACTTTTTTTGCCAGAGATTGAGCTATCTGTGCTAGTTTCTAACGTATTACAAACTACATCTAAACAAGGCAAAGGAATCGTCGTTCAGTCACTAGTCAACAGCTCATCTAATCGTTACGGTCAGAAAAAATGAAAATTGCCGCGATCGCACTGGCAGGTGGACAAAGTTCCCGCATGGGACAAGACAAAGCGCTAGTCGAAATCGATGGCGTCCCCTTATTGCAGCGCATCTGTACTGCCGCTCAGCAAGCTGGGTCAACGGAGATCTATATCGTTACAGGTTGGCAAGAACGCTATCAGAAATTGGCTTTGCCTTCTGGCAGCAAATTTGTCCACGATCGCGATCGGCAAGGCGCACTCTTTGGCTTTGCCTTGGGATTGGCTGAGGTAAACCAAGCCTCTAACCCTCTAGATTGGGTACTTTTGCTTGCCTGCGATCTCCCCCATCTGGATGGGGCAATTTTGCAAACTTGGGCAAATCAATTGTCCGATCTGCCCGAAAAAGCGATCGCCTATCTACCCAGACATGTCGCTTCTAGTTCGCAAAATTCTCGCCAAAATTTTAAATATCAGCCTGAATGGGAGCCCCTATGCGGCTTTTATCGCAGTAGCTGTTTGAAAAATCTAGAGGAGTTTATCGAAACAGGTGGCAGTTCGTTCCAACGGTGGTTATCTCAGAACAATGTCGAGGCGATCGGCAATGTCGATTCCCAAATGTTACTTAACTGCAATACCCCCATAGATTTACTCAGAGTCAAAACTGTAAAATGAACGCTTGAGGGTAAACTTGTATGGCTTTATCTTGAAATCCTAAAAAATTCACATATTTTTTACTTATGTACGACTGCATAATTGTCGGAGCAGGCCCCGCAGGTGGCGCAGCAGCTTATCATTTGGCAAAAACAGGACGCTCGGCATTGGTTCTAGAGAGAGAAAGCTTACCCCGTTACAAACCTTGTGGTGGTGGTGTTTCTCCCATTGTGCAGGAATGGTTTGACTTTGATTTTACCCCTGCAATCTCACTTACGATCAGGCAAATTCGTTATACATGGCAGTCAGGCGAACCACAAACGGTTGAGCTATCAACCAAAGAGCCTGTATGGATGGTACGCCGCGATATCTTCGATCATTACATCATTCAACAGGCACAAAAACTTGGTGCTGAAGTACGGGATAGTACAGTCGTGACTGGCATTGAATGGAAAAGCGATCGCTGGTTGGTCAAAACCGAACAGGAAGTCCTCGAAGCCAAATATCTAATCGCCGCCGATGGCGCCAAAGGCTCTATGGCAAAATGGCTGGGCTTTAAAGAGCGCAAACGTAGAATGGGAGCAGCCTTAGAGGTGGAAGCTCCAGCGACCAACCACAATGTCGAGGCTGCCCATTTTGACTTTGGTGCTGTCAGTAATGGCTATATCTGGAATTTTCCCAAAGCCGATGGCTACTCGATTGGCATTGGCACGTTTTTGGGCGGTGAAAAACAAAACCTCAAAGAAATTGGGGCAGAATATGCCAAGACCTTTGGCGTGGACTTTAGTACTGTCAAACAATTTGGTCATCCGATTTGTCTATGGGATGGCGACCAAGCCCTACATACTCAGAATGCCGTTTTAGCAGGTGAATCAGCCTGTGTGGTCGATCCATTTACAGCCGAAGGGATCAGACCTTCTCTGTTTACAGGGATGTTGGCAGCAAAGGCGATCGATCGGGCTTTAGGGGGTGACACCAATGCCCTTAAAGACTATACCGAAACCGTTCAACAAGAATGGGGTGCTGACATGGCTTGGGCACAAAGGATTGCGGGCATTTTCTATCGCATTCCTAGTTTTGCTTACAAAGTTGGAATCAAGCGTCCTGGGGCTACTCGTCGCATGGGACAGATCCTCTGTGGTGAAGTTCGCTACCGTGACGTTGCCGGTGCAGCAGTCAAAAGCCTGACCAAGGGACTCATTCCTGGGATGGGTTAGGCTGTAGGTATCGGTTACTAATTTACAGAATGAATATGCATAAGTGGGCGATCGCTCTACTGGTCTGGGGTCTTGCCTTCCGTACGATGGCCGCTAGTTTTTTGAACACGGGATATGATGAAGCGTATTACTACCTATACACACTGCACCCTGATTGGAGCTATTTCGATCATCCGCCCTTAGTGGCTTGGGTCACGGGGCTAGGTATCTGGCTCACAGGGGAAGTCACCCAATTCACGATTCGGATTGGCTCGGTGATTTTATATACGGGTACGCTTGGATTTCTCTATCTCACTAGTGCTAAGTTGTTTGACAAACGTACAGCCACGCTGACGTTAGCGCTCGTTACAGCGATTCCCATCTTTCAGGTAGCTTTCGGCTTTTTAACCCTACCTGACAGCCCTCTTATGTTTTTCTGGGCAGCAACGCTATGGGTAGCTGCCCATGAATTTTTTCCTACTACCCCTACTGATGGGGTTTTGCCTTATAAACCCACCCCTCGCTTGGCACTCATAGGGTTACTGGTAGGCTTAGCCTGTTTGGGGAAATATCACGGCTTTATCTTGGGATTTGGACTAGTTTTATTTTGTTTGCTTAGTCAGCACCATCGACCCGCTTTTTCTTCTCCTTGGGCGATCGCTGGTTTAGTCCTGTTTGGTTTGACCATTTCTCCGATCGCCATTTGGAACGCCCAACATAGCTGGGCATCTTTTCGCTTTCAGGGTACGAGAGCCGTACCCACAGAGATGTATAGCCTTGAAGGCTTATTCGTAACTTTTTTAGTGGGTGTAGGCTATCTTTTTCCCACATTTGGGTTTCCGATCTGGTGGACGAATCTCAAAGTAACAGGGCAAATTCTGGCGATCGCTAAAGATAAGTTTAACTATCGCAATGGATCGATCAACCTAGAACCAATGCAGCAAAAGCAGTTACTGATCTTAGCGGTGTCTCTACCCATATTTTTAGGTTTCACGCTCATGGGTGGCTATCGTCAAGTCCTACCCTCTTGGCATATGCCAGGATTTTATGGTGCCACTTTAATTTTGGGACAGCAGGCAGCGATCGCACAACTACAGCACCCCAAGCGCATACGAAATTGGCTCTGGGGTTCGAGTATAACGATTGTCACGATCATGTTGATTGCCTTGATGCATGTCCATAGTGGTATTTTCCAAAAAGGAGGCGATCGCGCCATCCTCGGAGGATTTTGGGCAGCCAAGGACGATCCTTCTACCGAAATGATCGATCTCGTACAGTTGCGTCAGGGATTTAAAGATTCACCTGTGCTAAGTGCTGCCCTCGCCAAATCTGACTTTGTATTTAGCAATAACTTCTTTGTGACAGGACAGGTGGGCATGGCGATTTCCCCGATTGGCAATAAGCCGATTACTTGTTTCGATCAAGATTTACGCGGCTTTGCCTATTGGTCAAAGGCTGAAGATTGGGTCGGCAAAAACGCGCTCTATGTTTCTGCGGAATTGTTTCAAGAACCATTTATCGAGCAGAGTGTGGGGCTATTGCCTAGCATCGTTTCTAAATACAGCAGCTATTTTGAGGCGATCGAAAAAGTGGGTGAGGTACCGATTAAGCGCGGTGGCGAAACAGTGCAAAAATTTCATGTTTATCGCGCCATCAAAATGCTCCGCCCCTATCCCCGTCCCTATGGGAATTAAGCATTAGGGCAGAGGTAAGAGCACTGCCCCATAAAAATTGATTTAAAATGAAGGGCTACATTGACTGGAGGATAAGATGTCACAGGACTTTGCGGGTCAATATCTACGCGGACGGTCTTTTAAAGGACAAGATCTGAGCGGAGCTAACTTTAGTCGCGCCGATATTCGCAGCGCTGATTTTACGGGTGCGAATCTCACGGGTGCAAATTTTAGCCATGCCAAAGCAGGGCTGACCAATGTGCGCAAAGCGATCGCTTTGACGGGTCTATTTGCGCTCGCTAGCGTGACGGGCATCTTATCTTTTTTCCTGAGTACGGCGATCGCGAGGGAAACCCTGACAAGAACGGGAATCGCTGCTATCCCAAGCGTATTTTTGCTGATTGCTTTAGCCTTTGGCTTTTTGGTGGCACTGCGCCAAGGTTTCAGCGTTCTAGACAGTTTTTTGTTTAAAGGCATGGTGGCAGCAACGGTGATTGCAGGTTCGATTATCGGTTCCCAACCCTTGATCGCGGAGGCACTCGCTACTAGCACGCTGAGCGTGCTGTTAGCCTTTGTGATCGCGAGATCTGTTGCCGCAATTGTAGCAAGTGCTGAGATGGTGCGTGGTAAGACCGCAGGGGCATTTGCAGGCGCGATCGCGATCGTAGCCGCAGTGGTGGGATGTCAATTCGCAGATGCACCTGTATGGAGTTCTCTCTGTACAGTGGGTCTAGGTATCTATGTGGCATGGCAAGCGATCTCAGGTGACGAGGGACACACTTCCATTCATAATTTTGCTGTGATGACGGCAGCAGTTTTGGGAACGAGCTTCCACGATGCGAACCTTACCGATGCGGATTTCTCCCAAGCCCATTTGAATAACACGGACTTGAGAAAAGCAATTTTGACGCGATCGCGCTTTTATCAAACTGAAGAGCTTTCTCTAGCAAGGGTAGAACCCCACTCGATCTTGAGCCAACCTGCCTTACGCCATCTATTGACCACAGGCAATGGGAGGAAACAGTCCTATGTGGGCGTAGACTTTCGAGGTGCGAATTTGAGCGGTGCGGATCTGAGTGCTGCGAACCTGAGAGAAGTGGATCTGAGAGGGGCTAAACTGCGCGGTGCGAACCTAGAAAGAGCGAATCTTACCCTAGCGAATGCGGTAGGCACAGATTTTGGTAATGCCTTGCTCACGGGAGCTTGCCTAGATCGCTGGACAATTGATTCGAGCACCAATCTGGAACAGGTTGACTGCCGCTATCTCTATTTGCAATCTGCTTCGGCAAAGGGAGAACGTGCCGAACGTCGGCCTACCCAAGGTGACTGGGCACCAGGAGAATTTACGCGCCTATTTACGGTAGCCGATCGCCAAGCGGAAAGCGTATTTGAGTCAACGGTTCTAGGGAATTTGGCAATCAATCGCGAAGAGATCTTTGCCTGTTTGATGATTTTGATTCAAGTGGCGATCGCGGATAATCGTTTGGACGACCAAGAAAAAGCCCTACTCACAGAAGCCATTGCTGCTCTAGATCTGGGCGAGGAGATTACGCTCGATCGCTTGCTCGAAGAGAGAATCTCTGCGAACGATCTGCTCGGAAAAATTAATAGTCCTCTGATTAAGGAGCAACTTTACCAATCTGCTTACATCATGGCTAAAGCGGATAGCGACGTCAGTACGCCTGAAACAGAACTCTTGCAGACAATTCAAGCTAAGTTTGAGTTGGCGGATACGACCATTGAGAAGCTCACTGGCATTGTCAATGCCGCCCAAAATCTGTCGATCGCGGAACAAATGGAAGCGATCGCCGATCCTGACAAACGAGAATTGGCAGTAAATACCAACGTGCGCCTGTTTGCGATTATGCATGCTGTCGGTGGTGCGATGCCCACACCAGGATTTGCCACGGTCAGCCATTTGATGATTTACAAAGATCAAGTGGAATTGATTCAAAAAATCGGCAAGATTTGGGGCTATCCCTCAAACTATGCCTCTCCAGATTTTAATAAGGTCGTGTTTGGCAGCGTAGGCGCGACCGCAGCAAGGATTGCCCTCTCTAATATCGTCCTTCTGATTCCCGTAGCAGGAAGCATCATTAGCGGTTCTACGGCATTTAGCATGACTTGGGCAATTGGGAATCTGGCGAATCAATATTTTGCTGAAGGCTGCGAAATCGATGGGGTCACGCTAACAGAACTGTTTTCTGATGCTAGAGCCGAGGGCAAACGCACGTTCCAAGATCTGCAAGAGGCGATCACGGAAAAGCAAAAGGAACTCGCACCAGCGATCGCGGCTCTACAAGAGAAGTTCCAATTGGGCAAAATTAACGAACACGAATATATCCGCGAGATCAAAGCGATCGCATAATTGAAGCCTACATCAACTCACATTGCAGGCATACCTTAAAACTGGCAAAGCGATCGCCCATAATCTCCCAGTTTTTAGATGCACCAGACGTAAGTTAAGATAAAACATCATCCGACACTACCTAATCGAACACTACCTTTGCTCGATTAGGTAGTGTAATTGGCAGTGCACCGAGGTTATATGAAGCGACAAAATGGTTCGGGCTGTTTTACGGCAATTGTTGGTCTATTGATCGTCATACCACTTTCGCTAATAACAAGTCCCAAAAAGCCTTACCAACCTTCTCCCACTCAGCAAACTAGTAATCAACCAGTGACGTCAGGCGAAATCTGGAGGACGGTTGGTATATTGGGAGGAGTACTAGCTTTCGCAATCATTATGACGATGGATAAATATAAGGATCGTTAAATCTGACTCAACCAAAGAATATGTCTGCACTAAAAGAGGCGATCGCGATAGAAACGGAACGACTTATTTTTTCCATCCAGAAGAAACCGACTTTTTCCTACTAATTTGCCTACTGCATCCGACTGACAAGAATAAGGGACTCTTCTAGGCTCTTGTGTAGACCTAAATCACCCTATGCCATGTCACTCACTAACTACAACGAAGATCTAGCGGGTAGGCTTTACCCACAACCCCACTGGTTACAAACAAGATTTCGGCTTAAAAGTCGAGGTGTTTCTGGCGGTGCTAGTAGGCGCAACGACTGTTGAATCACCCATTCGCGGCTATTCAGAAGTGAGTTGGCAATATCTCAAACGATTCCACCAACCAATGGCAGGATTTGTGGGAGGACAATGGGCGGAGGATGGAAGCTTATTGGAATTGGGAATGTGGGAAAAAGAAGAACGCCAACATAGCCCAGCTTTAGCCAAAATTTATAAAGAGCTTACGGGGGAGTCGCTAACTGCCAAACCTACGAGAGTTAAGCCCTATCAACCTTCAGAATGTCCTTACCAAGATATGTACCGTCATGGGCTGCATCGCTTCGTTACGGAATACGGTGCTACCTGTCTCTACCTTTGGTTAGTTGCCCATTCCACCGATGCTCTGCAACAGGTATTGGTAGAAATCCTATTGGATGAAATCAACCACATGACCAAGTTTTTTGGATTTGGAATTTGGGCTTTTGCGGAATCCTCTGGCGATCGCCTCAAGGATTCCCTTAACAGAATTCTCACCAACTACGGTCAGTCGCGATCTCAAGTCACTCAATCGACAAAACAAATCCCAAACCCTTCTGTAGAAATCTATCGCACCTTTGGCCGCGTCATGGAATTGCTTGACTGGCAAACTTGGCATCCAATTTCCAAACTGGAATTGACCTATACATTTTTACGGGTTATGCATCGACTCTGGCGGTGGCGATCGACCCTTACTCCTGAATATCTACAAGGGCTCTTGGGCACACCACCCTGCGAATCATTGAATCAATGTAGCCTTTAGCGAAGAACGAAAAAGAGGAGCAAAAACAATGACAGCAAAACAATTTACGGCTTTACCCCAAGATCTGCAACCGCAACGTTTACCCCAGCATGTTGCTGTCATTATGGATGGGAATGGCAGGTGGGCAAAAAATCAGGGATTACCACGAATAGCAGGACATCGGCAGGGAGTGGATAGCTTGAAGGAGGTCGTACAGTGTTGCCAAGACTGGGGTATTCCTATACTTACGGTCTATGCCTTCTCTACCGAAAACTGGCAACGTCCGCTCGAAGAAGTTAATTTTCTGATGCTGTTATTTGAAAGCATGCTTCGTCAGGAGGTAGAACAAATGCATAGACAGGGAATTCGCATCTCATTTATTGGCGAATTAGGATCGTTGCCTTCAGTTCTTCAGATGGAAATCGCCCAAGCAATGCAAATTACTGCCAACAATCAAGCTTTACACCTGATTGTCGCACTCAACTATGGCAGCCGACATGAAATCGTGCAGGTTTGTCGCCAGTTGAGTCAGTTTGTTGCCAATGGAGAACTTCAGTCTGAAGCCATTACTGAGGATGTGTTTGAGCAGTATCTCAGTACCGTGAATATTCGGAACCCCGATCTCTTGATTCGTTCTAGCGGAGAGATGCGCCTCAGTAATTTTTTGCTATGGCAGATGGCCTATACGGAAATCTACTGTACGGAAATGTTATGGCCAGATTTCAATCGCGAGGCTTTTCATCAAGCCTTAGTTAGCTTTCAAAGCCGCGATCGCCGCTTCGGGAAAATTTAACCCCCATTAAGAATGTTTCTTGCCATCCATAAATAAAATTTACGGCAAACCTCTTAGCTTATCGTGGAATTACAAGGGATCTAGCACTGTCTCTTGGCTAAAACAAATGCTTCAGATGGCAAACTTTTGGTTGGATTTCACTAGCTTAATTAGACCGTAAAACACGCCATAAAGCACAATTGAATAGAGGTAAGGGAATTAAAGTCCCAGGGGGCTTCGGCTGTGCTCGATCGGCGTTGAGCCTATGGGCACAGTCTTTCGAGCCAGTACCTTAGTGGAGAGATTGCATTCACGTTTTTTTAGAAAGCCTATTTCTTGTAGCTTTAAAGTCGTGTTTTTGGTGCTACCTAACAGTTGCCTTTTTGAAAAATCCATGATAGCTTAAGTCCTATAAGTCTATGTATTTATCGTAGTATTAAGCCAAAATTATAGTGGCTTTATTCATTGCGCTTTTAATTAGATAGATTGTTCTATTCAAGAAATATCGTTTAAACCCTATGACTGAAACAGCGATCGCCTCTCAAAACACCCTGCGTCCAGTGAGCAAAACTGGATTGGAAAATTTGGCAGCTACTGCCAAGGCAAGTCCCAATGTTGTCAAATCGATCAAAATCAAAACCGTTTGTGAAGGGCAGTTCCGTAACTTAAACTATGTGCGTGACTTACCCGAACATGTGATTGACGAACCCCCCAGTTTGCTCGGTCAAGATACAGCGCCTAATCCTTCGGAAGCAGTGCTAGCAGCGCTTGGCTCCTGTTTGTCCGTAGGAATTCATGCCAATGCGATCGTGCGTGGAATCACTCTGACCAAGCTAGAACTGGAACTCGAAGGAGATATTAATATCACAGGAGTCTGGGGAATTGGTGACCTTAGCGAAAAGCGTCTAGGTTTCACCGATATACGAGCTAAAGTGAACTTAGAAGGGAATGTCAGTCGCGATTGCCCATTCTAATGTGTGGTCGCCAGTCGCCAATACCCTCCGTAATCCAGTAAATCTCGATGTCGCTCTGGCTGAATAGAACTGATTTCTTGGAATTCTAAGGAAAGATTCCATTTGTTCCGATCGCCCCCATTTTCTTTTTCGGATATTTTCGGGTATTTGACCTATGCAGACTACTTTACCGCTAGCGTTTGAGAAGATTTCTAGTAAATTGCCAAGTTTTGCTGAAGGAATAACGGTAAGTCCTTTGATTGCAGAATTACAAGCCATCATTACCCAAGAGCTTGCGCCAAAAGTACAGTCTATTGATGAAGGTATGTACCCACGCGAATTTATGCAGCGTGTCGGTGCGTTACAGGGATTTGGTCAGACGGTATCGCCAGAATTTGGTGGAACGGGCAACGGACTGAAAGCGGCTATTCAAGTAATCGAAGCCATTTCCGCAGAATGCTTGTGTACGGGGTTTATGGCTTGGTGTCAAATAGCCTGCACTTGGTACATGCAGAATAGTGACAATGCCTATTTGAAAACTCACATCTTGCCGCAGGTCGCTAAGGGAACGCTATTGGGTGGAACGGGTCTATCGAATCCGATGAAGCACTTTGCGGATATCGAGAAAATTGCACTTACAGCAAAGCGGAAATCGGGCGGTTATGTCCTTAACGGTCTATTGCCCTGGGTCTCTAATATTGGTGCGGGTCATCCATTTGGAATTGCCGCCAAACTAACGGATAGCGATGGTTACTTAATGGCGATCGCATCCGACCAATTCGCAGGCTTAACGCTCCGACAAAATGCACACTTTATTGCTTTAGAGGGCAGTGGCACATTTAGCTGTTGCTTTAAAGATGTGTTTATTCCCGATGAATGGATCTTGGCCGTTCCTTGCGAAGACTATGTGCAGCGCATTCGCCCAGGATTTATTTTGACCCAAGTTGGCATGGGATTAGGGTTGATTGCCGATTGCATCAATACGATCGAGCGCTATCAATCGCGATTGGGGCATGTAAATGCTTTTCTGGACGATCGAGCGCAGGATCTTGCTGAGGAACTCGCGATCGCCCGTCATCAGACCTACACCCTAGCGGATCGGTTGAGTCAGCCCGACGTGCAGATTACCTCTGATTTATTGAGAGAAGTGCTCGAGATCAGAATTGCTGGTTCGGAGCTATCGTTACGGGCTGCCAATGCTGCCATGCTTCATGCTGGAGCGAGGGCATATCTGCATGGTTCTCGACCCGCAAGGCGATTGCGCGAAGCTTATTTTGTGGCGATCGTTACGCCTGCAATTAAACAACTCAAAAAGATGTTGTATCACTTGGAGCAAGGAGACTTGCAGGATTCATCAATTTCTGGAGAGAAGGATGATGAGTAACCTATTTACAGCGCCAGTCAGTCAAGAAACTCTACCAAACCCAGATATTCCCCTCCTAGCCGTGCAGAATTTGCATAAGCAATATCAGACACGACGAGGTTTCTTAACTGCATTTGAGGGTATTAACTTAAATGTGGAATTGGGTGAAGTGGTTTGTTTGCTGGGGGCTAGTGGTTGTGGAAAGTCATCGTTGTTGGCAACGATCGCAGGTTTGCAGCAAGCCGATCGCGGCGAAATTTATTTGCAGGGCAGTCGCTTAACCAGCAGCCATCCTCAAGTTGGCATGGTATTTCAAGATCCCTGTCTCTTGCCTTGGTTAAACGTCGCTCAGAATATTGCCTTTGGACTGAAGCTCAAGCATATGCCAAAGCTGACGAAACCAGAGTTAAGAACCCGCATTGCGGAAGCGATCGCGCAAGTTGGTTTGCAAGGATTTGAGCGCAGCTATCCCCATCAACTTTCGGGCGGCATGGCGCAGCGGTTGTCCTTAGCCAGAACTTTAGCCCGTCGTCCCCAGCTACTTCTACTCGATGAACCCTTCAGCGCCCTCGATGCAATTACCCGTCTCGATATGCAGAACCTGCTGCTCCAGATTATTTCTCAGTTGCAAACAACCGTGTTGATGGTGACCCATGACATTGATGAAGCCCTATTGGTAGGCGATCGCGTGTTATTGATGGCGCGTCATCCTGGGCGAATTCATCAGGAATGGCGAATTACGCAACCAAAGCCCCGATTTCAGCAGGCGCACCTTCTATCAGAAGTTCGCTTTAATATTTTGGAGTCTCTATCCACAGTGATGGATACCCCTGTTTCAAGAATTTTGTAGAAGATTAGTTAGAAAGTTAGCCTACATTATTCATGAGAACCCAAAAGAGAATAAAAATCAAGAAAAAAG
>NZ_JAZBJZ010000090.1:0-22012 GCF_036349135.1 Tumidithrix elongata BACA0141 | reverse complement strand
TTAGCCTTTGCAATTTCCTGCTCTATTTTCTCGTGCCTTTCTGTTGCTCTTGCCTAGCTACTGATTAGTCCAAACTAAAGTAAGGTGGGCGTGTCAGCTTTTTTCTTGTCGAGCAACTCATTCATGCGATCGCTGAGTTCAGGTGTGAACTTAAACAAATTTAGATTGTGAATGCGCTCAACTCGAAGCCCTTTAACGAGGAGTGAAGAAGGTTTAATGGGAACCATCGTCATGGCAGTTTTGGCAAAATTATCTTTTCAAATCATACGTCACCTTCTTAGAGATTGCAGCTCGATTGTGTCAGTTATACAAAAAAGTCTGGGACCTGTGCGTTTACTCGTCTGGGGTTGGCATAAATGCTTTTAACGTCTCAGGGGCGGCGATACCGTGTAGGATGGCAAGGACAATTTGAGAATCTTCAACACCCAATTTTTCACAGAGAATATCTTCATCCCGTTGTCCGTTGAAGATTTGCCGAATCGCGACGATGAGATTTTGCCATTCTGGAAGCGCTGATTGCATTTGACTTTCTAATTGCTGTCTGATTTCGGCATCGTGGAAGGATCTCACTACACTGTCGATAAACTGTTGTGCGGACTGGCGTAGCTTGTACTTTGTACCTGCGGCGGAGCGAGAAAGGCAGCGATATTCCTTTGCTTGGGCTGGATCGCCTTGTTGATCGCTAATCTGTGCCAAAAGTGCGTAAATATTCCAAATCTGAGCCACCGCAGGATCGAGAGTTTCCTTAATGGCTAGGGACTCTTCGGCTAACTGTTTGGCTTCATTGAGGCGATTCGGAAATCGTTGGAGGAGATTAGCAAGGTTTTCCAATGCTTTATCCGCCATAGTTCCATTACCTGAATCACGAAAACCATTAATCGCCTTCCGACACCATTCCTCAGCCTCCATCAGTCTTCCAGCATCTTTACACATGATTGCCAACTGATTCCAAATCATTGCCGCATTTACCAAATTACCAATCGCTTCATTAATCTGGACGGACTGCCGATAGCTCCACTCTGCGGATTCTAATTGGTTTGATTCATATAATGTATTGCCTAATAGATGCCATGAATTTGCTTCCATCGCAGGTTCGTTGAGTTGATGAAAAATTTCCAGTGCTTCTTGATAGCGTTGGATAGCTTCAGGGTTGTTGTTTTGCTTTGTTGCCAAAGTCCCAAGTTGTGCTTGTACAACAGCTATATGACGATAGTCATTCTGTTCTTGAAAAATATCTAACGATGCCTCATAGGACTCACGGGCGTGATCGTAGTCCCCCATAGCTGTCAACACATCCGCTAAACCTGCCTGTAAAATGCCGATCTGTCTCTTCACGGAGTTAGTTTGCTCTAGCAGTTCGACCACCTCAAATGCAAGATGATAGGTTGCTAACGCCCTTTCAAGATGACTCGTTAGCCAGTAACATTGTCCGAGTCTGAACAGTGTGACACAGCGATCATAGCTAGGATTTGCGCCCAAGCTTGCCAAAATCTCCTCAAACACCGCTGCTGCTTCGGCATAGCATCCTACATCCCTTAATTGCGTCCCCCGTTCGCTCTGCGTTAGAAACCAAGTTTGGGAGCCAACCTCACTGCCCATTTGTTGCATCCTTGCCGTCAAGTCTGCCCGACCTCGATTCAGTCCGAAGCTGCCAAGGAACATGCTAACATTATCCACAAACTCCGCCGTAAAATCTTCATCTGTTTCGATACTGCAGTGCACCGCATACAGCAAATTCGGCAGTTCTCGTTGGGCTATGGTTCTCGCTGCAAAGGGGTTTCTACGATCCTCAAAATACAAATAGTCTGACAGTTGGTAATATTGTTGTCGATGGTGGCTAAGAAGTTGATGTTGTTCGCGTTCATTCAGCCGTAACCACATCGCAGATGTAAGGGTTGGATGAAACTTGAGAAAAGGTACACTCACACCCAAATGACTCAAAAATTCCGATTTCATTAGTCCCGACGCCTCTAACTGCGTTCTGAGTTCATTCCATTCCGTTTCCGCAATTTCCGTAATTGTCATCAAATAATCTTCAAATGCTCCACCCTGAAACACTCCCAACCGCTTAATCCATTCTTGTGCTTCAGGATCAAGCCGATTAATCGACAGATTCAGTGAAGCAAGCAACGGATTATCAGGAGATTGAACAAGCAACTCCTCTAACTCCTTACGCACATCCAAAACTTGCCGATCTTTCAATTGTGCTGCCAGCAAACCGATCGCTAAAGGCAAACGCTGCACAAGCTCAAACAACGCTAGCAAATCCTCGCGAAACGGTAAATCTAAACGTGGCGCAGGAGGCAACTTCAATAGACTTTGGAAATAGTTCACCGCATCATCAGGTTGTAAACCTTCCAAATCCCAAGAAACGTGCTTACTTCTACGCCCGATCGCAATCGGATAATTGGGATAATCAGGATGACGCAAATCAGGTGTGCGTGTCGTTAGCAATACCCGACTTTCCCCCACCTCCGACCATTCCTTCGCTACATCTAGCAAACTTGCCAACTGCCCCGCATCCAAGGACTCCAAATTATCCAAAATTACCAACACTGGCAGAGCCACAAGCGCCCTCGTCACCGCCGCTGCATCGATCAAATTCGTATCCAACACTGTCGCCAACACACTCACCGCATAGGACACCGCATCGATCCCCTGAAAATTGGCATAGCCCACCAAACACACCCGCGCAAACATACCCGTCCGCAACAACCAACGCCCCACCTCCTCAGCCAAATAAGTCTTCCCTATCCCACCAAAACCCGAAATCGTTACCCGCCGCGTATCCCGCACATACGCCTTTTCGATCTGCCACAATTCCCGCGCCCTACCCCAAAAGCCAGCCGTCTGTACTTCACCCAGATTTGAAAGTTTCTGCTCTGCCTTTTCTAAGGAGGGCTGGGGGAGATCTTCCACCGCAAACAACGCCCGATCGCTCCCCACCTGATACAACGCAGGTAAAAACCAATCCTGTAGCCGCAAAGTAACCCGATCGCGTCCACGCTGGCGATCGCCCCGTTCCCGATGTGAATACAAATACCGCCGCGCATTTTCCAACGCCTCACCAAATCTCTGTCCCCGCATCAGATGTTCGTAAAATGCCCCAAACATCTGCTCTGTTGTTGACGTTAGTACCGAATATTGCATCGCCAAAACGGTCGGAATTCCTGCATGGGTAAGCCCTGCCGCCACACTTCCCATCGCCTCTTCACCTGCTACTGCTGCTGATTGGCAAGCAGAAAGCAACATCGCGCTGATTCCTGCCTGACTTAAGCTTTCGCCAACTTTTGCCGCCGAAACGCGATCGCCATTACCACCAATATCCTCAAACAACAGATAACCAATGTTCTTATTGACATCAAATACCCCATGCCCATCAAAATGCACAATATCTACCGATGGCAAACTTTTATCTGCTAAACGTTCTACCAATTTGTCGAGAGTTCCAGGACGCAAAAACTCCACATCAATCAATCCCTGTGCATTTTTAGCGATCGCCTTAAGAGTTGCCAAAGCATCTTTACGCGGATCGAGAAACCCTGCACTTGTGGGGCGGCTGATCGCAAACAGCAAGTGCAACCGATTTTTGGGAGGGACGATACCCTGCTTAACTTGTTTCTGCTGAAATTCCGACTCATTTGTTAACTGCGAAAAACTACGCCTTATCGAAATTGGATTTTCCCCATGCGATAAATAAGTTCTTTTTGGATCGCATAATAATTCCCAAGGCAAAGACAAAATAAGCGGATGACTCGCCGAAATTGTTAAGATCTTGTTTCGTTCATCACTATCCTGAAAATTATTAAATATTTCCTTCGCGTCACCACCACTAAAAATCGCCTCAAACAACGCCGTACCCCAAACAGGCAATTTTGCCTCAATCCGTTCTGCACTGCGATCGTCCACATCCATCATGTAATGTGCCGCGTAGCTCTCCAAATACCACCGAATCTCAGCGCGATCGCGATCGTTCACAGGTGCTACAAACTCCAGAGCATCCGTCTCGCGATCGTCGAACTTGATCGCAAAGCGATCGGGGCTCGCGAACCGCACATTTAACTCAATCATAGTCAATACACCTCATCATGAGTGCCAATATCAATCAGAACGATCGCCTCTGAGTCAACGCTAAAGACAATCCGACAGTCATAACCGCAAGAACAAGCCTGAAATCCATCTAGTTTTCCTTTAAGGGGATGAGTCCCCAAACTTGGCACAAATACATCCAACTCCATTTGCTGAATCACATTTTCTATGCGATTTCTTAGCTCAGGATTGCGTTTGACATATCGCCGTAAAGCACGCCCAAATTTTGGTGAGAAAACAATCTTTCTCATAAATCATTCTGGGGAATCGAGGATATTACTTAATTCCGCGATCGCCTCAGCCGCCGTATAAGCTTTCAATTCTCCTGCCCGATATGCCGCGATCGCCTCACGACCGTTTTGAGCAATTTCATCGCGCCGTCGCTCAATTTGACGACTACGAACAATTTGGAGGAGCATATCTTGCTGCTCGACAGGTAGTTGCTCGACAATCTCGATGGCTTCCGCAAGTGTAATCGTTAATTCATTCACGATCGCCATACTCCTCGCAAAATGCCTTAACTCCTATGTGCAGAACAATCACCGTTGTCGCTACAACAACTGGTGTGAGAAAATCTCCAGATAACCCCAGTCCAGTGAGAAAGCCACCAAATTTCGAGATTGCCTCTTTATTGTCCAAATCGCCCCACTTCTGCCATTGTTTGTGCAGCATTCCCTCCTCCTCGCAGAGATCTGCTTTCGCCGCACGCCAAAACTTTTTCAAAAAACCATTGGCTGGCTCACCTGTAACACGTTCGATCGCCTGATTTTGTTTAACCAATTGCGATCGCTTATCCTCCGATTTTAAGGTCGCGTCATTGGGCTGCGATCGTAACTCAAGTAACTCTGCATCAATTTCCGCCGCAAGTTTAGAAATCTCCTCATCAGAAAACATTGATATTTCTCCAAAACTGGAAGTATTGCACTTATCATAGCCAGTTTCTTTCACCCTACCGACCAATTTTCGTTAAATAATCATTACATATGCGATCGGCGCTTTATATTCAAGATAAATCCCCTAATTGTTAGAACTTATCTATGCCTATCCAGCACTGTTATTTTGGACTCACCATTTAAAAACCCCAGATAGAGATACCGACTTCTTAGCATTCAACGCCCCATAATGAGCCGCCCATTCCGACTCATCCTTAAACTGGCTGTGAAACTTCATCCCAGCCACAATCAAATGCCAGTCCGACCATCCTGCTGTCTCCTCACAAATCGCCTCAAGTTCGGGCACATTCACTAGAGGAAACACCCGTTGAAAAGGTTGAGTAGGCTGAAAAGGATGTTTCCAGCGATTCCCTTCGGGATGCATACTGCCGCCCTCACGCCATCCTTGACAAGTTTTCAAATGCAATTCAATCAAACGGTTGCCACGTTCCAAAATATCCAAATACTTCTTCACCGTGAAATTGAGATCCCCAGCCTTCACAATTTCCTGCATCCGCCCATCGTGAATAAAATTATGGCAGCTATGACAGAGCGCCACAATTTCCACCATCTCCGCCCTACCCGTAGCAAAGTCATAGCGATAAATCTCATGCGCCTCCAGCCATCGGTGATACTTTGCCTTTGACTTATGCACGCCGCAGGCATGACAGCGATAATCGTGTTTTGCATAGGCCTCTTTTCGCACCCGATCCCACCATTCCTGACCGAGCAAGGTGCGAGGATTCAAACCATGTAGCGGCTTAGGGATATTCGGATGTAACAGAATTATTGGATTAGGGTTCATCGTTCGTTTGAAGTAATAATCGGGGATGTCGCACACATCCCCAGAAACGTTTACAAATGCACAGAAACAAGTTGTTGCATAAAAGCATCCTGTTTTTGCTTGCGGCTACCGTAGCAAAGACTAGAGAAAGCCGTCTCAAGACTACCCCTCACAGGTGAATACCAATTGATGTATTCCTTCACCGATTCCAGCAACCCATACGCCGTATTGTAAGCAGAAAGCATATTGCTGCCTCTACCTTGACCGAGAAAAAGTTTGAGACAGGTCAAGACAATTTTAGGTTGTTCGTCCAGCGATTTGTTCGGATCGCCAAAAGCCTTAATCAGATGAAACTGAGCCTCTTGCTGGGATAAAACCACATCCGCCAATCCGTTAGCAGTTTGCTCGTAATCTTTGACTGTTTTCAACGCATGAGCCAAGATACCAGCAATGCGATCGCTGTTATATTCCGAAACATGATTGATGATCTGCTGTCTCTGTCTTACAGGTCTAGTCATCCCATTCGTGCAAACAAGTCGATTGAAATACAGATCGATCTGCAACCCTCTACCACATTCGTGAGACTCCGTAATCATCAGATGAGATTCCGTGATATCGCCCACTTTTTTGACATCAATTTCGATGGGCAGTTTCGTAAAAGCAAAAAGTTCTCTACCTGACTTCATGCAACCAATGCGATCGATCTGCAAATCATTCTGTTCGCAAAACGTGTGAAAGGTTTCGAGAATCTGACGATTCTGAAACGGCTTGCGCCATTTACCATAGATGCTCAGAATTTGCTGAGTGTCGCTGCGATA
Organism: Tumidithrix elongata BACA0141; assembly: GCF_036349135.1. Taxonomy (NCBI): domain Bacteria; kingdom Bacillati; phylum Cyanobacteriota; class Cyanophyceae; order Pseudanabaenales; family Pseudanabaenaceae; genus Tumidithrix; species Tumidithrix elongata. The sequence continues at coordinate 15,389 of NZ_JAZBJZ010000090.1, read as the reverse complement.
GGCAGCAAGAAATTCTTCTGTCGAGCAATCCTCCCCATAACGAATGGGAGAGAGTTCGACAGTCCAATCGAGTCCAGCCGTTTTTAGTTGCTCGTCAAGCGTCATACCTGATGTAATCGGCGTTCCGAGATTGCGATACCAAGTTCTAATCGTCATAGGTTTCTCCTGCATGTTTTGATGTCGTCTTGAAAAATAAAAGAGCAGTAGTTTTTAGCTGAGAACTACCAAACTCAAGCAAGCTATTCCTTCACCGCAGAAACCATCTGCTGCACCTCAGTAACAGTCATGCCATCGATACAAACCATGTCGCGAGTGCCATTTGTATCTGCTAGTGCGGGTTGATTCTGCATGAAAGCAGCTATCAGCTCTAACTGCTTTTTCTCCACCGCTGTCTTACGTTCTCTCCAGTCGAACTTGACGGATTTGTAAGGCTGACCTTGTGTGTTTTGATGACTTTGGAACGAGAGGATAAAAATACCTTCGGCGGGTTCGCCATTCTCCATCAAACGGGTGATCGTTTGGGCAAACTGAGACAGCGATCGCGTCTTGATATAGCTCACACAAACCGTATTTGCAGGTAGAACCTTGCAAGTAGGAGACACCACGAAAAAGATTTGCAGCCATTCAACCTGTTTGGTTTTGCCCAGATCGCCGAAGTAACGAGCAACTTTAATGATGGATATTTCGAGCGAAGTACTGAGAAACTCATCTTCACTGAGGGCAACTTGTCCTGCTTGACAGTTGAGCCGCACGGCAAAGGGTTGGGGCGGTAGAAAGATCGCGTCTTGGGGTTTGGTTCCAAAAACAGTTATAGCGGTCATAGTTTAGTTTTCCTTTTGATTGCATAGAATGGATTGGTTTAGCAGGGGCTTTTAGTGTCATCACTGCGATCGGACATAAGATTTACCAGTTACCGCAAGCAAGCTCTGCTGTTAATCTCTGACGTTCAGCTTGTTCGTCGAGATAAGCCTCGTAGTCTCGCCAATCTGCTTCAGTAGGTTGAGGCTCAGGCAAAGGCACAGCTTTGGCAAAGTGACCCGTATTTTTGCCATCTGACCAGTAGGTATTGAAATCAACAACGAGATAATGCGTCACTGTTCCATCAAAATCATCCTCATAGCGATATTCGTGATAGGGCAGAATGGGAACGCGATCGCAGTTACGGGCTGATGGAAATTGAGTGCAAGAAATAATCATCGTGGTATCCTTAAAAAATGTTTTGATGTCGTCTTGAGCGAGAGAGCCTTTTATCGTCTTGCTTAGGACGATTTTTGTTATGCCTGTGACGCGAGATAGGAACGCAGATCTGTAAAACCAAGTTGGGCTAGAACTGCGTAGCCGTGCTTGCAGCAACCGCGCCCAAAGAATCGCACTTGATTTTTGTAGTCCTCACACTCACAGACCAAACCAGAAGCGATCGCCTGTACTTGATAAGAAGTACCTTTTAACTCGTTGCGAACCGTGAAATGGGAAGACTCGAAGGCATGGCGAGTAACTGTCAAACCTCTAGCCTCAGCCTTGCGACGGTCTACAAAGTGTTGAGTAAATAGCTTTTTAGAAAGGAACTGAGGACGCTGACCTTTGACGTAAACCCAGACGACCTTGGCAAATACATCGAACTTGACGACTGCACTTGCAGCTACATTGAGAACTCGCGCGATCGCGGAAGCAGAGTAGAGAATGTTTTGAGAAGTGACCATCTTTGGAACTCCTTTATTTGTCGATAAATTTATATTACCAGTAAATACCAGTATATACAAGACGCAAAACATGATGTCTACCTATCTTAGAACCTCTGATAATAGGTAAAACTAATGGTAATCACTGGTAATCACTGGTATAATAGGAATGTAAGTCGTGAAGGTGTTAAGCAGATGACTGTAGTAGGTGTAAGTGGGACAAGAGAACTAACTGAGAGGCAGGCAGCACAAGCAACAAAGCAACTGCGATCGCTGCTTGATAGGGCGACAAAACTGCATGTAGGAGATGCTACGGGCATAGATGCGATCGCCTACAAAAATGCAAGCAAGCAAATGGAAGTAGAACTGCACGAGACTGAAGGGAGAAAACCCTATCAGTTACAGCAACGCAGCAAACGGATGGTGGATGCGCTGATGAAAGATCGTGGAACGCTGCACGCTTTTGTAAATAAGCCTTGCCCTGAAGGTATAACGGTAAACTCGTGGGCTGGCTCTGGTACTTGGGGGACTGTGAGATATGCGATCGCCAAAGGGGTAACAGTAAAACTGCACTGGCTGATCGAGCCATGCGGACAACCTGACTGGATGCAACAAAAGCAACTCTCTTTGCTGTAGATAGAGTCTCTGGGGCTTGACAACCCCGCTACACTCACATGCACCACCACCACATTCACCACACCACAAATATTTGAGCGATCGCGAATCAGCTTTCATCGAAAAAGGCACACTGCGAATTGCATAGCGTAGGTGTCAGGGGCTAGACAGCATCATGAAAATAGAAAGCTTCATCGAAATTTGATGCTGTCGCAGCTTGTGAAACCCTTGACAACCGTAGCTACGATGCCACATGTGCCTTTTTTGTTCTTAATCAAATGCACGGCTGAATGCGTGGAAGCGGTGCGAGATAATTTCGATTGAAGCTACGTTTTTTGTGATGATTCATGGCAAAAAACTAGCTGAATCTATTGTCCCCTTTGAGGGGTTCGGGGTACGAGCATAGCGGCTCTGGAGCGATCGCAAATAATCAACCTCAGCGTTGCGATCGCATGGCTGAGAACTGTTTAGGTAAAAGCGGAGATGGCACGCGATCGCGATGCGATTGAAGCGATTCGGATGGTGGGATGTGGGGAGAGCCTGCCTGCGCGGTGGGTCGGGGCAAAGGCAGAAAGATAAGGTGGCACTGCTGCCACCTAGTAAGGCTAAATCGCTACGCGCACCTTTTTAAACTTGACAATGCCTGTGGAGTGCAACCACTTGCTGAAGTTGAACTGCTTGAGAGCGGCTTTTTTGTCCTCACTGGCGAAGTGATGGGTCTTGCCGTCGTGGTCGGTGACGTGAACTACATAGATGATGGCTGTCATGGCTTTACTTGAACGCTACGACAGGCGATCGCCCGCAGGTTCTCCGACAGTGCAAGGGCTTATGAGTGTAACGTCCCTTGCGCTGGAATGAGGAGGTTCTGCGGCAGGATGGTGTAAAGCGTTCAAGTATCATGACAGACTCAGAGTAGTTCTGGCTCGATGATGGTGAGACCGCTATGCCAAAGTAAGAAAGCTACGAGTAGTTTTGGCTAGTGGGGCTAACGGGTGTTCGAGTTTGAGATGAGTAGTGGGGCGATTCCGATGCCTACGGTCGATGGATGGCAGCGATGCTATTTGCAATTAGGGTGGGTGGTGGGAGAGAAGAAAAAGGTGGCTATGCCACCCAGTAATTTAGTCAGCCCATGTAGGGTCGAGAATCTTGACGATGCGAACTTCTGGCACGTTATTTTCTTCGAGATATAAAGCGTACTGATTTGCTTCATCTTCTTCGTGACACACTTCGCAAATTTCTTCTTCCAAGCCACCGTAAACAATGTAAATGTACTGCATCGCGTTTTGTTGAACTCTACGCAGACGATGAGGCGGCAGGTTCTGACGAGAATGCAGGTGGATGCAATCAGCGTAGCGGCACTTGCATTTTTGGCAGGTTCTGTTGCAGGATGCGTGTCAAGAGATCAACTGCGATGCAGTCGGTTTACGTTTTCGGTGCTGGAAGGGTTGGGAGGTGGGCGGATAGAAGCGAGAGGGTGCGCTATCTGAGGAAATGTGCCAGAGAAGCGATCGCGTTCTTAACTGGGCTGATTAAATTGACTGCTAATCTAGTGGGAGCAGGTTAGGTGCAAGGGTATTACCTTTGTGAAGCGATCGCCTCAACTCGTTTTTTGCTAACTTTTAATTGTGAAATGATGAAGATCTCTAACTACATTAGTTTTGTCCTCGGAATCAATTTCTTTCAAGGCTGATTTCATATCAAAAGTGTAGTAATCATCGAAAAGTAAAGGCACAAACGTTAACGTAGAAGATCAATCATAGGAAAAACTACCTCTGTGGTGGATCGGGACAAAGGTAGAAAATAAATTTGTAGTGTTTTAATGAGCAAGACTACTAGATCTTACATACCTTTTTGAGTTTGATAACGCGCGTGTTGAGTCCCCCCTCACTGGAGTCAAACTATCTGTTTGAATATTAAGACACGTCGATAAACGCTTGTAGTTCATTGAAACTTCTGTAGAATGAGGATTGTAACAAACTTTATATAGCTATGCCCATTTCGCAAACAATTAAAACTAGTGAGTTAGTCCGAGAGTTACGCTCTCGACTTGGATTAACCCATGAGCAGTTTGCAGGAAAGCTAGGTGTGACGTTTGTATCAGTCAATCGCTGGGAGAATGGTAAAACTCATCCGTCACCTGTAGCACAGAAATTGCTTGAAGCGTTGCTTGTACAAATAGGCGAATCGATCCAAGGTTTGCATTCACAGGAGCGGCAAGTTGTAGATTTGCTTGCTAAACCTTTCAAAAACGAAGGGTAAAAGCGGGTAGTAAATGCTGAAGCTCATAAATAAAGTTATCCCGTCTGAAGTGAAAACACTACCACCATTGAAAGACGGGCGAGTATTTTTACCTAGCTTTGATGATGGTGGACAAAGTTATAGCCGACTAATTGGGGCAATCGCTAGTCAAGATTTTGAGAATCAGCTAGCAAATCTAAATGCTTTAATCAGTGAATTGAAGCCAGAAGTAAGGGATTCTGGAGAGGAGCCTTTACGTTTGTTGAAACTAAGAACTGCGGCTTTAGTACTCCGTGATTTGATAGGACAGGGTTGGATTGCACGAATCGAGAATGGTTGCATTGCCCTCTACCCTAAGACAGCACAACCGCATAAAAATGTAGATGAAGCAAAAGCCGCGTCTCGCAGTGTTGGGATGTTTGCTCGTGAGGATCAACTGCGCGATCCAGCTATTCGTCGCTTTATTGGGTCACTTGAGCAACCCGGGCGAGGCAGTTCCTGTGTCCCTATCACAAATCTGATTGCCGACGGTAGGACACTGCGAGAACGTTTAGAACCGATCTCTCAGTTACCAAAGCAAGAACGTGGGACACTACTCAGGCAGGTAATCAAACCTTATTTGCAGCTAGTTGAGCCAGATAAACGCTGCGAACTGACGGGCATCAAATATGCTGATATCTGGAGATATTTTCGCTTTAACTGGAGCATTCCCTTCAACACTTCACCTGGACGAAATCTGTTTTTTCTGATTCGTGATGCTGGTCAGCCTTATCATCCTGTCATGGCGATCGCCGCTTTAGGCAATTCAGTCATGCAGTTGAACTGTCGAGATATGCTGTTCGGTTGGCTGCCAAAAGGTTTCATGCAACTCATTGAGAAAGGCAAGATCTCATCTGATGAAGGACTTGCTTGTCTCCAAAACTGCATTCAGAAATCGCTTACGGAAATCTACATTGACGACCTGCCCATCGACCCACAAGAACTTCAGTTTCCCACAACACAAACTCTCTCTCGCCTTCTTGCTTTTCGAGACGATGCTGCTCTTCGTCGAAAGAGAGAACTAGAAGAATTCATAAAACCTAAACGTGTTGAGTTTGATACTAACGTCACAACCGATGAACTTCTGAAAGAGACAAAAACTACTCTGTATCAGTTTAAGCGTTCCAAATCAATAGCAGAGTTGCTCCGTGCAAGATTAGTGCTCAATGCTTGCACTGTTAGCGATTCGCTTGAAACTCTACGAAAACTGATGGCAGATGAGGAAGGACAAATTGCAGTAGGCATTGCCTTACGACAGGCAAGAAATCGTCTCTCTGGCAGCACAATGATGGAGATTGTGGTCTGCGGAGGTATACCGCCATATTCGTCTCTACTCTCTGGGAAACTAGCTTGTTTACTGATGCTGAGTCCAGCAGTTACCCAGATTTACGAAGGACGCTACAGTCAGCAGGTAAGTATTATTGCCAGTCAAATGGCAGGTCGGGCGATTTTTCGACCATCAAAGCTAGTCTATCTGGGCACTAGCAGTTTGTATGCTGTTGGTTCGAGTCAATACAACCGAGTCACTCTTCCTGCTGGCACGATTTCTGGGCAAAGTAAAGACGTGCATTACTCTCTAATTGGCGATACAGAGGGTTATGGCTCTGCCCACTTATCAAAGGAAACCAAACTAGCATTAACTATTTTGGAAAATAAGAGCACAAACTTTAAGCGTGTCAACAATGTTTTTGGTGAAGGTGCTAACCCCAAAATGCGCCAACTTGCTAGTGGCTTGGATGCACTGGGAATTGCTCAAGCGAATTTGCTGCGCCACGCTAGCCCACGTCTGATCTATAGCATCCCATTGATCGAGAACTTGGAGCGATATTTACTTGAGATAGATGAATCACCCAAATTTCTCATCTCAACCGATCATTCTGATGTGGGTGATGAAAGTAGTAGCAAGATTACGGACTTTTGGATTGACCGCTGGCTTGCCAGTCGCCTCGATCATAAACCTCTGTTCCAACAGTTGGTAGAATCCTCGCCCCTTAAACTGCGGATTTCAAAGGACTTACCTAGACCTGTTCAGCAGTTAGAGTTACCGTTTCTAGATATCATAGATAGAGAAACCCGTATGCAAGCTCCAGTAGATGAAAAACTTGACTATATTCGACGGCTATACCGCGAGGAAAGCGCTTTTGCTGATAACGTTAAGCTCAATCAGTTACGCGATATCAACATCTCAACTTCAGCCGCCCCTGTTGAACGAGTAATCGATTCATTAATCAAAAATGGAGCCTCAGTCATCCTCACAGGTAATGCAGGTGACGGCAAAACTCATTTGATTCGTTTGATGGAACAGAAACTGAAGAATCAAGATGCTTACATTGTACAAGATGCTAGTGCAGAACGACTAGACGAGGTAGTTCAACAGTGGGCAGATTCCCTGCAAACTGGTAAACCCTCTTGTATTGCCATCAATGAAGGCCCATTACTGGACTTGATTAAGAAGTACAGAAAAGATTATGGATTTCTCGAAGAAGTTGAACGGCAATTACACCGATCTATTTCATATGAAGCACTTGATAGTAAAAATACGGATCTCGCTAGGAAAGTGTGGTCAGTACCAACTGACGCAAAAGGACAAGTTTTTGTCATCGATCTGAGTATTAGACAAAACTTGTCTGAACAAATGGTGGGTGCCGTTTTAGATAAACTAACTGAAGAGCGTTGGTACGAAGGATGTAATATTTGTCCTGCCCAGTCCACCTGCGGTGTTACATATAACCGTAAAGCCTTGAAACACCAAAAGGTACAAGAGCGTGTAGGGAAACTCTTGGAGAATGTCAGTGTTCGCGGCGAACAAATCACATTTCGTGAATTGATGGCATTCTGTTCGTTTTTAATTTTTGGTGCTCGATCCTGCGATGAGTTAATTGAGCTAGGAACTTCTGAACTTGCTCGTTACTACACAAATATGTTTAAAGATGGAGACGGCAAACTATTTGATGAACTCAGAAAAGGTATCGATCCTGTCTCTCGCACTCATGCAAAAGTAGATGAGAAACTATGGAAAGGAGAGTTTTCCTCTGATGATTTTCCCTTCGAGCCAAAGCCTATTCCTACTCCTCTAGATAGTCACCAAGAGAAAGTAACTAAAAATGATGCTGATGCTCCTCTTAAGGCATTTGAAGCACTCAAACGTCGATGGTTCTTTGAGCATCCTGATAGCGATCGCTTGACCCCTAGAACAAAAGCAGAAGACTTCTTTGAGGAACTGCGTGACACCAATCAGACTACGCAATCTCGTGTCAGCAACTTACTACGATATTTGAATCGCTTTCTTTATGCAGGTGAAAAAAATTGTCCAGATCGATTGCGATTATGGACGCAACTTGCCTACTCCCCACGTAACAAAGCAAAGGCGATGGTCTCTGGACGTGATGTACCAAGCCTAAAATTATTTCTCTACGAACCAAGACTAACTCCGCTTCTCGAACGTTGCTTTGGTACACAGCCTATAGATCACATATGGCTAGGACCTGAGGGTAAAGATTTACGTTTTGCTAACCTGCGGATTGATATTCGATTACTAAATCTGCTTCTTGCGCCATACGGAGGAACAACTGACGATCCTGAATGCACTCGCAGAATTTATCGTTTCAACGATACACTTGCTAATCAAGTGCAACCAGATGGTGGGGACTTTAGAACCGTCTCGATGGTTGAGGGTCGCCTCGGTCGTGAAGTCCGAATTCGTGTAGATTTACGGAAACGCAGGTATGATGATTTGGATAGCGATCGTAGGTAGGAGTTAGAAAAACTATGTTGCGATCAGTAATTACGAAGGAATTGATTCGCCGCCACGGCTGTGGTGCGATGACGGACAAAATCAAGCCTGTGCATATTGCTAATGGCTTATTTCGGGAAACGCTTGGAGCCGTTGCTAAAACTCGCGACCTCCGAGAAGTGCTAATCTACACTGCTGCTCAATCAACTGAGGATATGCGAGATCAGGCAATGAGCAAACTTTTAGAGCGTTCAAAAGATCGATGGGGACGACTAGCAGAGGATGCACTTAGCAAGGAAGGCGCACTTGGCAAGCAGGTTTTACCGATGCTACGGACTTTACTAGGAACAGACGGTGCAGTATTTGGAAAGTCTATAGATCAATCTTCATTAACTTCGCCCACTGGGAGCCTTATTACTAGCGATCCTTCAGATGAGCACGCGGGGGCACTGATCAAAAATCTATGGGGTTTCTTACATAATGAAGGTGAATCACCTTTGTTATCACTACTACGAGAAAAGATCGATCCTGAACGCGATTTGGGTTCAGCAGATGACTTAACGGTTTTATTCGCTCCCCTCAATGAAGGTATGAGAGATCGCAAGGCTAATGAAACAGTTACCCAGTGTGAAGACTTTCAGAAGTTTCAGCAGAGAGGTAATGAGTACGATCCAGTGATAAATCAATTACGACAGGCAGCAGACTTACTCTACATCTATGAAAAAGAAGTTCGTCCTAACCCGATCGCCACGCTTGAAAGGATTGTCTGCCTAGGATCGCTCTCAGTATTCTTCTATTTATCTACACGAGGACAAATCTGGGCAAATTTGCCGAAACGCCCTCTTCTGATTCAAGTATCAGGTAATGCTATCTCTCCCATTGCTAGAGCTAGCGAGGAATCTGTGCAGCAACTTACTGTTAGAGATGTTAAAAGGTATATGGTTTCGCTATTAGAATCCTTGCTAATGAAGATAAGTCCTGACTCTGATGAGTGGCTAGAACTGTGGGAAACAGGTGAGATTTGGGACAAATTTACAGAGTTGACAGGTGTGGAGAGGAAGTCAAAGGATGATTCAGAGATAAAAGAACTAACACGCATTATTGTGCAACGCGATTCTGAAACCGAAATTGAGGAAATATTAGCAGAAATAGTAGATAAGCTCAACGAGAAAGCCTCCCTCGTGGACTACCTACGTTTACTTGGTCTGCGAAGTGGATTGCTTTATCCACAACAGAAAAATCCCAAGAAGCGTGTTTGTCCTGAGGATCGAGTTATTGAGGTTTTGGTTGCAGGAACTATCAATGTCGTGAATGAAGTCGTAGAATATCAAGAATTTCTTGAGCGACTTTGGGAACGCTTTAGAATTGTCACAGGTGGACACCCAGAAGATGAGTTTCTTTTAACTCAGGCGGGAATTCCCCGTGTTAGCAGCAAACATTTACGTCAGAACTCTGAGGCTTTTTTGAAGCGATTGGAGGAGCAAGGTCTGGCAAAGCGTATGGCAGATAGTAAAGCCCTTGTTGGTCTGGTTGAGGCTGATTAAGTAATTCTCAGAGAATTTGGAAGGAGTTAGTCTAAATGGTTACGAAAATTACTCAGGAAAAAATTAAAGCAAGAGTTGGACAACTCGCTGCCGATCTAATTTTAAGAGAAGCACAATCACAGAGATTTGGGGTCATCTTGCGTGATATTGAACCAATCAACTGCGAGACCTTCATTAGAAATGCACTTAAGCGGCGCAAGTCTGAAAAGTTGAAATTACGAATAGCAATTCCCGATCCTGACTTGGGAGCTATTATTCCAAAAATGCAGGAAGAATTCCCTGATAGCTGCGATCTTCTAGCAAACTCTGAAGAAGAAATTGTGGCGTGGCGTAATGAACACCAACGAACGATAGCTGTTCTAACCAATAAACCCATTGCAAGAGGTGCATCATTAAGAGATTTTGAGATTCGCGACGATCAAGATGCCATTAAGTTACTAGCACATCAGAAAGCTGAAGATGCTCAGACTGCTTTTTTGCGAAATTTTTGGAAAGCAATTGCTCATGACAATGCTCCTGAAGACTTTCGACTGGAAGACGTTGTACATTTTGCACTAGAACTAGAGGGTCTTCCAAACGATGACTCACGAGGGCTACAACTAAAAGATTACATGCCGATATTAGGATTGCTTAAAGATTCTGGTATAGATGCCAAGATGAACCCATCTGACGTTGCCAAACGCCTTAAAGATAACCAGCGATTGCTTGAAGATGCACGTTCCGCTGATCCGAACGAGCGAAAGCGGATGCAAAGTTATGTTGGCAGTTTAAATGGCAACGATAAGAAAGTAGCAAAGCAAATCCAGAAAAATCTTAAAAAATTAGCTGAATATCCTAGCGATCGCTCAGTTCTTAGCGAACTAGAATTTTCCGACAGTCAAAAAGTTTGGCTTGGACGTAAGACAGGCTCAGACAAAAGCGAAAACAATGCAAAGCTTTCATTTCAACCCATACAAAACCTATCTGTTAAGGCGGTTCTCGCTAAAGATGAACGTTTATTGGATGATCTTTACGAATCCCTTAAACAGGCAGTTGAGCGTGTGGAAGATGGTGATGTAGAAGGAAAAACAGTCGATCTTTCTCAAGATGCCTACGGAAGTCATGCAACTCTCCAAATCAGTCAGGACTTGTTAAGGTTAGTTCGTGCGGGAACAGGTGAAGAAGTTTGGGGGATGGTTGTTAATCTTGCAGACTTATCTGAAACTACGATCCTTGATGTAGATGAGTGGGGGCAACGAAAGTCTTTACTGTTTGATGATTCTGAAGGTACAGGTGGATTGATTCGCACTTTTGTTGAGGCACAGGCTCTACCACAAATTTTTCTGTCATTAGTAGAACAACTCAAACAGCATCGTAATATCCTAATTGGATACCTTGCAGGTCTTACAGCAAGTCCTCTCACAACGCTGGCTGCAAAAAAAGAGGTTCGTCAAGCCGCTGAGATGTATTTGCAAAGCTACACTGCTTTACTCGAAGCAATCGCCAACAATGCACAGGAAGCAACCAACGCTTCACCAGAAATAGCTCAAAACCTATTTGCTTCACTGGTTGTTTTGGAGACATATATCTTCAAAACCGAAGAAGAAGTTGCAGTTGTACTTTCACCAATTCATCCTTTACACCTATGGCGTTGGGTCATGGCTGCTAAAGAATTACTGGATGGTAAAGAAGAATTTAACCCCACTGAACTAGAGGCAATTGAGGAGACTCTAAGCAATAACCTACATTATCTGAATTCCTTACATTTACCAGAGGAAATCACTCATGCGCCTGCGGTCGATCTGGGTTTAGCTGGACAAATTGGTCCACTGCCTCTCTACAAAAAAAATCCGCGATCGCTCGGAGTTGATGATGGAGCTATCAGCATTGGTAAGTTAGCGTGTTCCCTTGCTAAAATGCGTCCTTTCGTGCGCCCAGGTCTACGAGTTATGCTGATCAACCCTCCCCGTCCAGAAAATTTTGTTAGGGAACTAATCAAGCAAGTACAACTTGACAGCAATGGCAGCAGTAATATTATTTCAGGTATCCATATTCGCATCCGCTATACGGCTGAGGATGCACGAAATTGGGTCGATGGTTTAGATGACATTGATGAGGATATCCGAGAAGCGATCGCTATGGGACAGCGAGTTGGCAGGATTAGTCTCGATATCTCTAGTGAAAAACTTACCCAGGGGGAGATTGAAAAAGAACTTCAGGAAATGCCTGCTCACTTGACTGCAATCTTCGATCCATTTGAGGTTCGACAGGGTAGATTTCGACGAGAAGGAGCATTAGTTCTTAATCCTTGGGTACTAAGTTATCGCTACGAATATGACAAAATCAAAAAACAGGTGAACCAAGTGCCTGTAGCTGATTCCAATGTTTTTGCTAGCTATCTTATGCTTGTTGGAACACTACAACCGAGTTTACGGAAACTAACAATTACCCATGCTCCCAATGCTGAGGAAAAAATTGAGCATCTGGCAATTCTTTCTAATCACAGCAATTGGTTGGTGGTAGCCGATCGTCACGGTGTTCCCATCAATACTAGTCGTATTGACAGCGCCTACTGTGTCGATACCAGACAGGATAGAGGACGGGTTTTGACGACACTTTCTCACGATCTAGAACCTTTCAAACAAGCTCTTGCGCGTGAATTAAAAAGCACTTACTTTGATGCTGACCCACCAACTTTAACCTCAATCGTTCAGGATCTTGTAGCTCTGGAACCAGAAGGTATCTTGGGCATTGGTTCGGCATCAAAAGATGGAGACAAAACTACTAAAGCTGCTCTTGGTAAAATTGCAGTTGTTCGCAGTTATCGTCACGATCACCCTTCAGGTTTAGCAGTTAGTCTCGATACCCTTGAAGCTCGTCAGTGGCTAGTAGCTGGTAGAGAGAGCCGCAAGCAAGCCGACCTGATCGGACTAAGAGAAGCAGAAGATGGCAACCTCATTCTTGACATTATCGAAGTAAAAACCCACGATGCGGGTACGCTCTTTACTGTTGATGAGAATGGCTGCATTCAGGGCGATCCTGTGAATCAGGTCATGGCAACTTATCGCGCCGTTGCCAGTATCTTTGGTAATGCTGAATCTGATTCACCCCTTGTTCGCCCTCGTCGTGAAGTATTACGCAATCATCTTTATCAAGCCTGTTTGCGCGATAACGATCCACAATTCAAAGAGCGTTGGTATTCCCTGCTCAATGACCTCTTCGATCGCAAAGTGCCGCTCAAAATCCAAGCGCAAATTGTGCGGGTACGGCTCGCCAGTGTTGCACCCCAAGAACGCACTGTTTTGAAAACACCTGAAGGTATCCCGATCTTATTCCACACGCTAAATGCTGAAGCGGTCGGGCTAACCTTGAGAGGTCTTCCACATAAAGCAGCAACATTTAAGCAGGTAGAACTGGACTTGCAAACCCTATCTCAAGTCAGTCATCCAATTCCTTCTGAACTCGATCCTATTTCGGCTTTTAATAGACTCCAATCAATTACTGGGATAGAAGCAACTAGTTCTAATGAACCTATATCGTCTGTAGCTTCAACAGAAGCGATCGCCTCTAGAGAAGTAACTCCTGACTCTATTCCCGTTTCAAAAACAATTATGTCTGAGCCAGAGTTAGTTATCTCCAACACAGCAGCTACTGCACAGCAAAGTACTGGCTATCTATCCATACTTCTGGGAAATGCTCGCAAAGATAGTCAGCCCCGTTACTGGGAGCCTGCCAAACAGCCTAATGGTTTCTTCATGATTTTAGGAGCTTCAGGGTCAGGGAAGACAGAGACGCTTAAGGTGGTAGCAGAGGAAATTTATCGCTTCGGCATTCCCTGCCTAATCTTTGACTTTCATGGCGATGTCACTTTGCAGGAAGCCGACGACTATATCCTCTCCCACGCCCCTGCTTGCACTCACGGTATCAACCCAATGGAACTGGACTCCACCGATCCTGCTGATGGTGGCGTGTATGCTCAAGTTAATATCTTGCTTGGGATGTTGAAAGCTTGTATTCCATCACTTGGGCATCGTCAGTGGCGGGTAATCAAGGACATTCTCAATCAAGTATATGAAAGTTCTGGAATTAGCGATCGCAATCCTAGCAGTTGGCAAAGAACCCCACCGACATTTGCTGATGTTTTAAGACTATTAGAAGAACAGATGGATAGCGATGATATTCCCAGAGCGCAGAAAAACATCATTGAAAGCGCTCATGATGCTGTATCTAAAGTGTTTGAGCATCCCATTTTTGCTAAGCCTCAGCAAATCTCAATTGAAACACTACTAGATCGCAGCCATCACCTCAACCTCGTGCATTTGGAAGAAGATATACGGTTCGTGGTTACAGATACCCTACTCAGAAAATTAGCTAGAGCCTTAAAATCTCGCGGTAATATTCCCGTGCAGCCACAAAGCGATCGCGAACAGTTCCGCCTATTTGTATTTGTAGATGAGGCAAAAATTCTTTCGATGGGCGGTAAAGATCGCGATGCCACGGACGCTATTCTTAATAAATTAGCAACTGAGTATCGAAAATTTGGTTTGGGGATGGTGCTTGCCAGCCAGATGAGCGATCATTTCAGCAATGAAACTAAAGGACAGATGGCAACACGACTTGTCTTAAAACCTTTTGATCATGCTGAGGCAAAGAAAAATGCTCAAGATGTAAACCTTGTGGCTGAAGACCTAATGGAACTGACAGGTAGAGGCGATGGCTATTTGCGGATTGGGACTAATGCAAATCCGACAAGAATACAAATCACACCTTTGCTTATGAGAAAGTTATAGTTTTTCAGGTTTTGAATAATCCTCTCCCGCTCCACCTCAGATAAAACTTAGCCATAATACCTAATAAATAGCCAACAGCTATAAGATATCCTGGCCATTCAGGCATGACAACTTGAGGTTTAAGTGTTTTTGAAAAACTAAGATAAGCAATTGTCGAAGTAGCTACTAGAAGTGAGGTATCCCCTATAACCTCAGCAACCTTGAAATTAAAGTTTGGTGAAATTTCTACTGGAAGGTCGATAGAGGTATTAAGTACTTTGAAATTAGGATCTGACAGCTCAATTTTGGTCTCAAGTGAGATCGTAGTCATCCTTTTTTCGCTCAAGGATGACGGCACTAGACGCCAAAAGAATTCATCATAATAAGTTCCAACTAAAGATTTGAACTCAGGTTTATTCTCAAACCGCTTTTCATAACAGCGTAGTTGAATTTCCGATCCTGATGTTGGTTGCTGAATCTTAGGGACTGAAGTTTTTATTTCAGGAAGTCGAATGCTTGTTTCAAAAAAGTATTCTTTCCCTTCAGTAAGTTTGTAAAATTTCTCGAATTCCTGAAATTGAGTAGAATGAGCATCTCTAAATCCAGAGATAAAATGAAAGACTGGATAATATTGTTCGGGTTCTATTACTGACCGAAAATGTTCAAGCTGAAAGGAATCGATTAGTTCGTAAAATGCACTTTCATTGGTAGCACTTGACCTTTCAACAATTGAATTAGACCTAAGTACAGGACAAAAGATTGAGAGCATTAGAAAAGGCATCAGCGTTGAGTT
>NZ_JAZBJZ010000089.1:0-22681 GCF_036349135.1 Tumidithrix elongata BACA0141 | reverse complement strand
AACTCAACGCTGATGCCTTTTCTAATGCTCTCAATCTTTTGTCCTGTACTTAGATCCAGTACATAAGTTTATCGATCGATTAAACTCAAAAGCTGGATGTTTTGCGAATGGATGTTTGGTGAGTTTACTGGCGCTATTGATACCTAGCCTAATCATTTTGAATTTGTTAATGATACTCTTAGTGGCTTCAATTCTATATTACGCAGTATTTAAGTTGGCATTTCTGATTTCTCTCCTATTGGTTCCATTGTTTTATCCATTGCGTTTTACATTGGAAACCGATTATTTTTTTGTGTCAGAGTTCACCAAGGTTTACTTCATGATGAGCGATCGCAGTTTTAGCCTTAATTGGGATTTTTTAGGAATTAAGCGTCAAATAAGTGGCAAAATCCAAGATTTACGATCGATTAAAATCGTGGATTTCAAAACATTAAAAAAAACACCTTTTCAAACCCAGTTATGCTTAACTCATGGCACTTCCTCTCATAAATTTGGATTTGGATTGCTCAGAAACGAACAAGAATGGTTAGCTCAAGAAATCAATGATTTTCTGGGGACATGGGGCTCTAGGCATCAATCACAATATGGAGATATAGATGTGTGATAAAGCATCTCATTATTGATTCTTTTGCCCAAACTCTTGTCCAAACCTTCTATCAAATATTACGCCAAATTCGCGAACTCTTCTATGCTAGTTTTAACCCAACGTCTCTCTACTCAAAATATAAATTCAGCAGAACAGGGCGTTCTCCAGACCCTCACATTAGCGCTGGATGCAGAAGAACGCACGCGCAGCCGACATCGCTTCGTAACCGTGGAAGGTAAAGAAGTCAACCTACAACTGCCTAGGGGGACTGTGCTTCTTGATGGCGATTTACTCAAAGGAGAAAACCATGAATCGGTTCTTGTGAAAGTAATTGCTAAGCCAGAGCCTGTAATCACAGCGACAGCCCATAGTGCCTTAGAGTTGTTGCGAGCTGCCTATCACTTAGGCAATCGTCACGTTCCCTTAGAAGTCACTACAGAATATCTCCGATTGTCACCCGATTCGGTTTTACAAAACATGTTGGAACAGCTAGGACTACATGTCAAAGAAGAGATTTTACCTTTCCAGCCCGAATCTGGAGCCTATGGAAGCAGCTCTCATTCTAGTCACAGCCATTCGGATCGCGGACATTCTCACGCACACAATCATGATCGCTAAGAACTTTCAGCTTTTACGCCTGTTACAGTTGGCAAGTCCCGCTCTCCCCATCGGCGCATATAGTTACTCTGAAGGTTTAGAAACCCTCTGCGATCGCGGCGTCATTCAAAACCAAGAGGATTTAAAACATTGGTTAGGACAAGAGCTACAGTATGGAGCAATTCGGATTGAAGCTGCGGTGATGCTCAGAGCCTATCGAGCAACCCAGCAGGAAGATGAGAACGCGCTCAAGTATTGGAATGATTGGTTGTCAGCCACCAGAGAAACTGAGGAATTACGCCTGCAAAGCTGGCAAATGGGGCAATCTCTGCTCAAACTCGTTAGCGATATGAATGGAAATTCTCTTGAAACCGCAGATCCCAATCTCACAAAACTGGTGTCTTCGCTGCCCAGCTTTAGAGAGAATTCTGAAGGACAGGGATGCAATCTCGCGATCGCCTACGGACTCACAGCCGCAATATGGCTAATTGATGAAAAGTTAGCACTAATGGCTTATCTGCATAGTTGGTTGGCAAATTTAGTGAGTGCAGCAGTAAAGCTGATTCCCCTAGGGCAAACGGTAGGACAGCAGATCCTGTTTGATTTTAACGCCCAAATCGAGCGATCGCAGGATTCGCTGCTGACGCTTGCTGACGATCGAATGGAAAGCTGTAGTTGGGGACTAGCGATCGCCAGTATGACCCATGAAACCCAGTACAGTCGCTTATTCCGTAGTTAACGTAAATTCGGGAACAGCGCAAGTTTTAGGTTCCATGTAGAACGCAGTCTTTTCAAAAAGTGCGTTGCATTATTTTTTAAAATGGTATTCGATTTTCTTATCCCAAACGGAGTTTATTTCAAATGTAAGTCATTTATTGCGATAAAACTACGTGTTTTCATATTGCTTGAATAGATCGGCTAGAAATCATTCATCATTAGGTGTGGATACCTTATTCCTGATAGCTAATTACTGTGATTGCAAGCTACACTAGATTGTGGCCTTTACACTCGTTGATGTTTAAGCTTCTGAATATTTCTAAACTCCCTATCTCAAGCTACTGAGTTAGATTCTAGTTTTTGATTCTAGTACTTAGACTAGCTAGGTTACGTTTAGATTGCATTTAAAATAACGTTCTAGCTAGGATTTCAAACTACATTTTAGTCGGCAGGAACAGATTTTATTCTACGTCATCTGCTCCAACTTGACGGAGATGAATATGCTTTCGACCCAATCTAATTTCTAACTCGTCGCCGGGCTGAAGACCCATTTGTTGCGTATAGGCAGAGCCAATCAGTAAGTTCCCATTTTTTTGAACGCTAACGCGATAACTAGCGCTGCGCCCACCTTTGCCATTCCCTTTGCCATCTAAATTTAACCCATCAGCATCCATCAAAGCATTATAAAACTTCATTAGGTTAACGCGATCTTGTCCATTTTTCGTGACTGTCGAGTAACCGCAAGCTTTTGCCTTTTCTTCTTTAGATAAATTTTCTAGCTCTTTGACCTTTTGTAACAAAGCCTCACCAGTTAGCATTACAGGTTGTTTGATTTTAGCCATCAGTTTCTAATAGTTTCAACAGACAATTACTATCTTTAGTATCCAAGATAAGTACGAAATTAGTCAAACTTTTAATTAAAATATCGAGCGACTATTCTTACAGTTTTTGTCTGTATTTAGCTAGGCTTACGGAATCATGATTCACAAGCAGTTTTTTCTCTACCTAGAATCGTGGGCACAATTCATGCATTAACCTTACATTCTTTTCCCTCTAGTTTAGATTATGATATTTCTTGTTATTAAATCTAAAAACTTTATAGCTTAGGTCTTGATTTGTAACGTTATTGTCAATTCATATAACAATGAGCCAATTTGAGCGACTAATTAAACTCGCAGAGAATGAACTAACCGAATACAGTACTAATGCTCGCAAAATTGAGAAATTGCGGCGTAAAATCGGTTTATCGGTGTCAGCATCTGAACAGAAACAGGTACGGGAAGCACTACTCACTGAAATGGTACCTGGTGGGATCAAACAACTGGTGGCTGAGCAAAGACAAGTTGTAGCATTGCCTTTTTGGGGAATTGCAGGTTTGGGGTTACTGGGTGCTGCTTCTTTTAATGAGCCAATTGGCTTATTGGTTGCTTTATCGAATGCCGCAGGTGCGATCGCTTTGCAAAAATGGGGATGGGAATTGCAAGCAAAATTGTTGCTCTTAAACACCTTTGCTGAGATAGAATCTCTTGCTTCAAATCCAGACTCTAATTCTAGTGGATCGTGACTGAGATGCTTTCATGTATTGCATTTTATGAACTTTCTTAAGAAAAAATTTCTTAAACAATCTTTGTAGTGCAGTTTACCCAATTTGAAATTACAAGAGGGTAAACTTATACACATATCAAGGTTCGATTTCATAGAAATATGATTTTACCAATCAGCATTTCTATCCGAATCTAGATCGTGTATCTTGAGTTTTAAGTTTTTTTGGAGAGAGTTTACTGTGACGATTTATGTAGGTAACTTGTCATACCAAGCTACCAAGGAAGACGTGTCAGATGTCTTTACTGAGTATGGTACGGTCAAGCGGGTACAATTACCCACCGATCGGGAAACCGGTCGCATGAGAGGTTTTGCCTTTGTTGATATGGAGGACGAATCTCAAGAAGATGCCGCTATTCAAGCGCTTGATGAAGCAGAATGGATGGGGCGCGTACTAAAAGTAAATAAAGCAAAACCACGCGAAGAGCGTAGTCCTGGCGGCGGTCGTGCTTCTAAAAGTCGCTATTAAGGTCAGAATTTAATCGTTCTACCATCAACAATTTTTTGACTTAAGTTTTCAAGCAACTCTCTAACAATGTTGGGGAGTTGTTTATTTTGGACTTCGCGAATCTGACAAAGTTGTTGAGGTTCTACGCTCTGGCAGCAGGTTATTGGGGTTACCAAAGTTTTTCGTGACATTATCGATCGTATCGCAATCCTAAATGGTATGTGAGGATAGAATAGGCGCGATTTTGACATCGTGGAAACCTGAACCCAACAGCGCATTATTATAGGTAAATGAAAAGATATTGGCTGACGCTGAAATTATTTTGGGAAACGGCGATCGCGGCTGAGATGGAATATCGGCTCAATTTTGTTTTGGCTGCTCTGAGTAGCATCGGGAATTTGGCGGGTAGCCTATTTGGGCTATTTTTGTTTTATCGCAATGGCTATACCTTTGCGGGTTGGAGATGGGAAGAAGCTTTGACGGTCTTGGGAACCTTTACAATTCTGCAAGGCTTTTCGAGTACTTTTTTAGTGCCAAACCTCAACCGCATCGTCGATCACGTCCAAAGAGGCACGCTAGACTTTGTGCTGTTAAAACCGATTAGCAGTCAGTTTTGGTTGTCGGCTCGTACGATCTCCCCTTGGGGCTTTCCCGATCTGGTGTTTGGCTTTGCCATCCTTGGCTATGCAGGCTTGCATTTGCAGTTGGGGGTAACTAATTATTTTCTAAGTGCCATTCCTTTAGTGTTTGGCCTGATTAGTCTCTATAGCATTTGGTTTATGTTGGGTGCAACCAGCATCTGGTTTGTCAAAATTTACAATGTCACCGAAGTACTCAGGGGGTTATTAGAAGCTGGACGCTACCCCATGGTTGCTTACCCCACAGCCTATCGTTTCTTTTTTACATTTGTAATGCCTGTGGCTTTCCTCACGACAGTTCCATCGGAGACTTTGCTAGGCAGGGGCGATCTGACTTGGATTGTGGGATCGGGAGGCTTAGCGATCGCGCTATTCATGGCTTCTCGTGTTTTCTGGCGATTTGCCTTGCGCTTTTATACCAGTGCCTCTAGCTAAGACATTGAGCTAAGACATTGAGCTAAGACATTGAGCTGGAATTCACTGAAAAGCTAAATCTGTGTGAGGTTTCTTAAAAACCTATAGGGCTTTTGATATCCTTATGAGAGATAACGCACGATCTCAAATTGTTTACATTCAAGAAACAAAGCTAAGAAAACCATCTGTTTTGCTCTTTATAGCTAAATTCTTTTAACCTGTCCCGATTAAACCTCCCGCTTAACCCCTCTGCCTAGAACCTATGCCTAGATCTCAACGCAACGATAATTTCGTCGATCAAACCTTCACCGTCATTGCTGACACCATTCTCAAACTATTTCCCGCTAGCCAAAGAGAAAAAGAGGCTTTTGCCTATTACCGCGATGGTATGTCAGCCCAAGGCGATGGCGAATATGCCGAAGCTCTGTCAAACTACGAAGAGGCATTAAAGCTAGAGGATAACGCCTACGATCGCAGCTACATTCTCTACAACATGGGGCTGATTTTTGCGAGTAATGGCGATCATGACAAAGCTTTAGAACACTACCATCAAGCGATCGACCTCAATCCCCGTTTACCACAGGCGCTAAATAATATTGCCGTGATTTATCACTACAAGGGCGAGCAATCAGAGGACGAAGAAGCCGCAGAAGAATTTTTTACCCAAGCCGCAGAATATTGGGTTAGAGCAGTTCGCATTGCTCCGAACAACTACATTGAGGCGCAAAACTGGTTAAAAACAACGGGTAGAGCTGATATTAACGTATTTTTCTAATTAGCTTTTAGCGATTAGCCATTGGCTGTTGGCTTTTTTGAAGTGATGCAGTCAGCGATCGCGTTATGAATGCTTGTATAGTCTTTTTTACGATTTAATTTACTGCCTAATTCCGATTCTATGATTGACAGAAAACAAGTACAGCACGTTGCCAACTTAGGCAGATTGCATTTAAGTGAAGCCGAGGAAATTGCTTTCACCTCTCAGCTAGATAGCATTTTGGATTACTTCCAACAGCTCAATGAGTTAGATCCTCTTTTAGAAGGCGTGGAACCGACAACCCGCGCGATCGCCACCGTAAACATCACTCGCCCTGATATTTTGGTTCTCAATGACGATCGAGAAGCGCTATTGGACTGCGCTCCCGAGCGAGAAGACGACTTTTTCCGAGTTCCCCAGATTATGGGTTAGCGGTTACGAATAAGAAAGTTCCATTTAACTCGTGTTAACTCGCTTTTTGTAACTCAAGGGTGGTTTTGACTAACTGCACTGTTTTTAAAAGCTAGAGGTAAGCATGACTAAAGATATCACTCTCAACGAACTCTGGAAGTAAGCAATACCCGATCGGTCTGTCTTTCGCCCAGATGAATTTTCCGATCGCCTAGAAACCGTAAGACGATATCTCGAACATGCGATCGCTCCTGAAACGAAGCTTGCCTCAGCCGTACGTTTGCGTATGCATGGCGAGATTAAATTGAAAGATTGGCTACCGTTTAAAGCCGAACAAGTCATCTGCTAGAGTCGTGGCTTAGTCTGGAGCGCGACTGTGCGCATGTATGGATTTTTCGCAACCCCTTACGAAGTTCGCCCGATCGCAAACGCATGTTACGAGTTAGGCATAGATGCGATCGCACCCCTCCTACCCTGTCATGGATATGCTGAAATTACCGAACAAAAGCAAGCCGTATTAGATCTCACCCTAGAGAATATACTGGCAGCGATTCGTCAAGAGATTGCGATCGCAAGAACAAAGTATGAATTTGTCGGGCTTTATGGGCAGTCTATGGGAGGAACATTGGCCTTGGCTATAGCCAGCGAAGGACTTGTCGATGCGATCGCTACCACAGCACCAGCACTTTTATTACCTCTCTGGGCGAGAATTCCACTTTTCTTATTGGGATGGTGGAAGATTCTCTATCTATGGAATCCGATCGCTTTGTCGATCTACAATCCCAGTTATCGATTTAGTAATGCCCATGCCACTGGCATTTTGCAGGAAATATCTCAATATAGCCGCGATCGCCTGTCAAAGATTTCATGCCCCGTCTATGTAGCCCATTCCCATCAAGACCGTGTAATTGATTCGAGGGTTTGTCAGTGGATAGAATCTCAGGTTCTTGGGAAAGTCACCATTGCATGGTTTGATCGCTCAGATCACGTAATGCCTTTGGATATTCAAGGCAAAGAAGTCTCGGCAGGTGTCGCCAAATTTTTTGATGCAGAGTTGCCTCCACACAAAATTACTTCAGCATAATACCAGCAGAATATTTGCCACTATAGGGCTGTCGCCTTTCTAAAAATGATAATCGTACTATCACTATTTTGCACGATCGCTTCAGGAATATTTCCATGAACCATCTGTTGTAAAATGCTTTCTCGGCTTGCGCCTAAAATGATTAGATCGCTTCTTTCTTGATGGGCTAGATCGACAATCGCATCGGCAATGGATTTAGAGCATATGGATAGGGCGTTAACGGATACCTGAAGTTCTCGATCCACTGCGTCCGCATATTTGTCTAACAGGCTAGAATCATGCTCTCGATCGGAAGAATAGAACACTTGGCAGAGACAGATCTTTGGACGATATAAATAGGCAAGCGAGCGTAAGCCAGGAAGAAACCGCAGCACATTTTCAGTATTTGGCCCCCCAGCAATAGGAATCAGCCAACGATTAAAGGAAATATTCCCTTGATGGGATGCGCTAGAAGTTTGTAAGCGATCGCTAAATTTAACCAGCATGACATCGCAATCAGCTTGCCGCGCCACAATGTCAACGGTATTCCCAAATATGCGATCGGGGGAAGAAGGATTCCCATGCCAACCGATTAAAAGCAGATCGATGTGGCGATCGCGTGTTACCTCTAAAAGTGTATGTCCGACATCATGGGCTACGCGCACCTGCATATGGATCGGAACTTGCTTAATCTCGGCAGCCGCGATCGCAGGTTGAAACAGTTCTAGACTTGCGGCTATATCCACTGTAGTTTCTGATGGAGAGAGGTGCGGGGCAATGCAGATGACATGCAGACACTCTAATTCATAATTCAACGATCCTGCGATCGCACTAGCAATCTCAATTAAGTGAGTAGCTGTTTGTGGATTACTTAAAGGCAAGAGCAGCCTTCCTTTACCCGTAGCAGTACCGCGCCTCTGATAGACCAGATAAGATGGCTTATTTGTCTGCAAATTGGCTCCCCGTAATTTATCGACCTCAGCCCGTAAAATATCGCTGCGGGTGATAATTCCCACCAACTTGTGGCGATCGATGACAGGTAAGCGAGAGAGCTTGTAATAGGACAAAAGATAGAGAACTTGAGTAAGACTATCTTCTGGGCTGACTGTAACAGGATTTTTAGTCATGATTTCGCTGATCGATGTCTCCCCTGACAGCTTTCGCTCTTGAACTTTGACAAGATCGGTCTGGGTAATAATTCCAACCAAGCGATCGCCTGTTAAGACAGGAAAGCCACGATGATGCGATCGGGCAAATGACTGCATTGCTTCATGAATACCCATCTCAGTCGTAAGTGTCTCTACCTGTCGTTGCATGACATCAACTGCTCTCAATCCCGCCCATAGCCCCTCCCCGAGGGTTTCTGTATGGAGAAAAATCCCTTTCAGTTCCAATAGGTGTGTATATAGAGAACCAGGAGCTAACTTCTCAGCGCAGAGATATGCCACGATACTAGTAATCATCAGCGGCAGAATGATATTAAAATCCATCGTCATTTCAAAAACGATCACAAATGCCGTAAATGGCACTTTTGCCACCGCTCCAAAAAAAGCCCCCATTCCTGCAAGTGCATAGGTAGCAAGGTATCCACCGCCTAATAAGGAATGTTCCAAGCTTCCTACTAAGGAGCCTAGAGCGGCTCCTAAAATCAAACTGGGGGCAAATAAACCTCCAGGGGTCTCAGCACTACAGGCAATGAGCGTGAGTATAAATCGCACGATAAAGGTTCCCAACGTAGCCGACCAGTCTGATTGCCCCATGGCTAAAAACAATTGCAAACCCGTACTGTCTCGAAAATCATTGGGTAAGAACGCGATCGCCATGCCCGAAAAACAGCCTGCGATCGCAATGCGCCAACGCAGTCCCACCTTAAAGATACGACGGTTCCATTGGGTTACAGCAAGCACACCATGATTAAAGAGGGCTGCAAAACAGCCGACTAGAAGTCCAAGTAACAGCAAAAATGGAATTTCTTGGGTAGAAAATTGGATTGCAGTCATCCCAGCATTGAGATTTTGTCCTCCCAAAATGCGCGAAACTACACCCCCAATAAATGACGCAAGAATGGCAGTCCCCAAGGTCAGACTAGAAACATCCTGAAGCAGTTCTTCAATCACAAATAAAACCCCAGCGATGGGGGCGTTAAATCCTGCCGCTAGTCCTGCCGCTGCACCTGCCGCGATCAGTTGACGCTGGTATTCTGGAGAAGTGGGTATCCAATGACTTACCTGTGCTGCCAGTGCTGCCCCAATCTGCACCGTTGGCCCCTGACGCCCGAGAGCTAGACCTGAACCAAGCGCCAAGATTGTGCTGACCAGCTTTACAACTGCGACGCGCAAATTGAGCGCAATGGGAATATATCCTAGGGCAGCCTTGACTTGAGGAATACCGCTGCCTGAAGCTTCAGTTGCAAATTGTTCGACCAAAAATCCCGATAGAAAGCCACAGGTCAAACCAATGACTGGAAGTGCGAACCATGCGGGTAGATCGTGCGAGATTTGGATGCGCCACCCTCCTAACCATCCAATGCCCTGTTTGAGCAGGACGGCAGCCAAGGCAGCAACGAAACCGATTAAACAGGCTTCCAAAAGCGCTAGACGTTTTGGGTTCAGCCATTTCTGCAAAGAAGGTATCATCTTCAAATGTCTAAACCGATTGCAGGATTTCGCTTCCCATCATAACGCTATATTTACAAGTCTTTTCCAACTCAATAGATTGACCGCTTTGCTGACCTGTACAAGGCTAGAGGAAATTTCCTCCATTTCCATACTGGTGATCTATGATATATTTTGGAAACTTTTGGGCATAGTTCATGTCTAAATCCTATTGAGACATTTGCTCGATCTATTGCAAATGTCCTTAAGGTTTGACCCACGGGAAGCAAGGAATTTACAATGCTGAAATTGCGGTTTAGTCAGGTCTTTTTTTTAGCATCGTTTGTGCTAACTGCCGCCATCAGTATTGAAGCTGTTGCACAGGTTTCAGTTGTTTTACCTGCAAAAACTTGCCAACAGTTAGGAACCAGCAGTTATGTGGTTTTAGTAAATCGACCAGGTAATTTGCTGCCCCAGTTGCCAGAATTTTTAGCAATCTCTGCCATTCCCTGCGGTTACATGGCAAACTCCATAACTTTTTTTGGCAATTTCAATAACCTTAATGCTGCTTCCTATCGAGTGGCGCAACTACGCCAAATGGGTCTCGATGCGATCGTGTATTCTTTCATACTGGATAATGCTGAAATCTCTCCCAACTTCAGAGGAGCTTCTGTCATTGTCGAACCTGCTGCCGATCCCAATCTAACGTTGCAACAGGTGCAGGCAGCAACTATTTCCCACGCACAACTGGTCAACCTTGCAAACCGTCAAGTGATTTTGGCTTCTCCTTTATCGAGTTTCCAAGTTGCCAATACGATCGCGGCAAACTTACGCAGCCGAGGTTTTGCTTCCCAAGCAGTCAGTGCTAGCCTGATCGGGTTGCCCCATGCCTCAACCAGTGCAGCAGTTCCTCCCACAACTACACCCAATAACACTAGCTCTAGCAAAAAAACATTTCGGGTGTTAGTGCCCCAAGTCAATCAAACAACCTTGGAGTACGTCAAAGCGATCGCTGCCGATGCTTTTCCGCGTTCGTATCAAGGACGCAAGTATATTCAAGCCCGAACCTACACTGATTTCTCTAATGCCACACGCGAACGCGATCGCTTAAATATTCGCTTCCCTGGCACGATCGTGATTAGTGAATAAAGTGCGCCTCCTCTATGGCAAAAGAACCTATTGATCCCTGACAAGCGTTATATTAGAGAAAGCATATTAAGTATTGTTAAGGTTGTTTTCTGATGCAGCGCTCTTCCCAGTTAGAAATTAGCAATTCCTCAGCCGCATGGCATAGCATTATTAATCCAATTTGGCAGGGTAGTGCCGAAGAAATTAGCAAGGGGTTACCTTTCAATCAGATGTCACCCTATTGGCAGATGTTTTTGCTCGGCGATGGGGCACCCACTCGGCATTTACAGCTACTCACCCAGTCTGAGATTGTGGTTGATGTGATTGCGATCGCACCAATTGGATATGATGACGACCTTGCCCCCGACGCGATCGCGGCAATTCCTGCCCCGCGAACCCGTCGGCAAATTTGGTTGCGTTGCGCTAAAACGGGTGAGGTTTTGTCCCATGCCACATCATGGTGGTCAACGGCACAGATCGATCGCTACCTTACCGATCCATCCCTGCCGATTTGGGCAAGTCTAAATCAAAAGCATACCGAACTCTATCGCGACCTGCAGGGTATTTCCAAGGGGTCAAGCCCTGGTCTTGTCAAAACCTTTGGTCAGCCTGAAATTTATTGGGGAAGGCATTATTTGCTCTGGCATGGTGGCAAGCCCTTGACGCTGATTTATGAAATTTATGCACCTGCGATCGCTAAATACCTCGGGCCGAGTAGCCTGTAATTGTTAGGGAATTGCTTTTAAGAATTTCTATTTTGCCTTTGCTTTCTGCTTTTCTTTTTCCTTTGCCCGTTTTGCTGCATCTTTCGCAGCTTTAGCTGCCATTGCTGCTGCATGGGCAGCCTCTCGCCGTTCTTCGTCGATTTTTTCTAAATAATAGTTGTAATCACCCGCATAAACGCGTAATTCGCCCTCTCGAACTTCCACAATTTTATTGGCAACCCGCGAGATGAAATAGCGATCGTGGGAAACAATGGCGACCGTGCCTTCGTAGTTCTTGAGTGCTTCCTCTAGCATCTCTTTGGCAGGAATATCTAAATGGTTGGTCGGCTCATCTAAAATCAGGAAGTTGACTGGTTTGAGCAACATCTTGGCTAAAGCCAGCCGAGCTTTTTCTCCTCCACTGATATCCGCTACTTTTTTGAATACGGTATCGCCCGTGAAGAGGAACTGTCCGAGAATCGTGCGAACTTCTTCATTCGTCAGTTTTGGGAAGTCATCGTGAATCGTGTCGAAAACAGATTTATGTAAATCTAAAGCCTCTGCTTGGTTTTGCTCAAAATAGCCCGGGAGAACGTTATGCCCGAGGGTAATCTCGCCATCATTGGGTTCCTCAAGCCCCACAATCATCTTTAACAAAGTGGATTTTCCCGCGCCGTTGGGGCCAACAAAAGCGACGCGATCGCCACGTTCGATAATCAATTCTGCCCCTAAGAATAGAATCTTATCGCCATAGGCATGGGTAAGATCTTTGACCTCTACGGTGACACGACCGCTACGGGAAGCTGGGGGAAAGCGAAATCTTAACGTGCGAACTTGACTGTCAGGCGCTTCAATTCGTTCGATTTTGTCAAGCTGTTTCTCACGGCTCTTGGCTTGCGTACTGCGGGTAGCACTAGCCCGGAAGCGATCGACAAAGGTCTGCTGCTTCTCTAAATATTTCTGCTGCCGCTCAAACGCACTCATTTGAGCATCGCGCATTTCTTCCTTTTGTAACAAATAATTGGAATAATTTCCTAAATAGGTGGTAGAAACACCGCGTTCTGTTTCTACAATTTGCGTGCATAATCGATCTAAAAACTCACGGTCATGGGAGACAATCACCATCGGTGTTTTAAGCGATTTGAGATACTGCTCTAACCACTCAATGGTTTCCAAATCTAAATGGTTCGTCGGTTCATCTAAAAGCAGCAGGTCGGGAGATTGCAAAAGAATTTTGCCTAAACTCATCCGCATCTGCCAACCGCCACTAAATTGATCGACGGTGCGATCGCCATCAGCTAGTTCAAACCCCAATTCGGGCAGGATTTTATCAATTCGACTTTCTAGCTCGTAGCCATTCAACGCTTCAAATTTACGTTGCAACCGATCCATCTGTTTGAGCAGTTGGTCGAAATCATCACCTTCTTTGAGGTTCTCGATTTTTCGATGCACTACGGCTAAATCTTGCTGAATTTGATTGGCTTCATGGAACACAGCCCAAAACTCAGCTTTAACCGTGCGGCTGGGATCGACTTCAAACTCTTGGGTGAGATAGGCAATCTTTAAACTAGCGGGACGAATAATTTGCCCAGAGGTGGGTTCGGTTTCCCCAGCAATGATCTTCAACTGCGTCGATTTACCTGCCCCATTCACACCCACTAGACCTGTGCGATCGCCGGGTTTTACCTCCCAACTCACATCCTTAAGTACTTCGCCTGTAGGATAAATTTTTTGGATATGTTCGAGGCGCAGCATAGAGTTAGAGAAGATGGGATAAAATTTAGCAACAAAACTTTACCTTAGATTACCATCATTTGAGACGTAGCAAAGTAATTGCTTCACTACGTCTTGTTATACCAATTTCTCTTAAATTCGTGACAGCTCTAGTTTTGGGCTCGACTCAGAACGCGGGCTTTTCAAAAGTGCTAGCTGAGTGCGATCGCCTGAGTTTGCCGAATGAATAACTACGAATTGCTAAATTCGATAGGTCTCACCGTTAAATCTCGTAATGCCAGAATGCCTGTTGATCGGGAGAGAGAATCATAAATCGCTCATGCACAAAAATCACCCCTTGTTTTTTGAGATTGCTGAGCGTCCGTGTAATGGTTACGCGAGTTGCCCCAATAATTTCGGCAATTTCTTGATGCGTGAGGCGCATCTCTATCCGTTGCCCCTCATCGACTGCGCGACCAAATCGCTTGGCTAGCCAGTTTAAAAGTTGCAACAGGGCTGATTCGATTTGCTTGCAATGTACAATTTTTAAGAACTCTTCACTGCGCTGGATATGCAAAACCATGGCTTCTGTAGCTTCATGCCATTGTTCGCGGGGCAGTTTTTTGACTTTGACATCGGTGAGGCATTCAATATCATAGGGATTCATCGTTGATAAAGCGCTACCGACGATATCGCCATCACCCCATAACCCTAGGGTAACAACACTTCCATCTTCGAACCAAGTTAAGGTGCGCACAATGCCAGATTCAATTTGCCATAGAAAATCCGGGCTATAGGGCAACATTGAATGTCGTGAGAATAAGTAGGTATTTATATCATTGGAAGGATGTAAGGGACTAGGAAACGATAAAACCGTAGTCATAATGCTTCAGGTGGGTACGAGGGATATTGGAAAATCGAAAAGTGAGGGAATCAGGCAATCTGTAACTGTGTCAAGGTTAACGACTGGGTAATTACTACATATATTCAAATAGTCGCCAACAATAGTCTTGAGGCAGCTCACAGGTTAAAACGCAGCGCAGAACAACATTGAGTCGTAATGGGTGTAGTCGATCGAATACTTTTACATATTTGCAGAAAATCATACCAAAATCTACACTAATTACATCAGTTTACCGTAGATTTATTTTAGGATTCAGCGCAAACCATTACTAGGAAAGCAATTCGCTTCAAAACTTAAATTAAAATTCTTACCTCATGCCCAGTTTAATCTTGAAGAAAGTATGAATAAACAGGATTTTTACAAGAAATTTCTTTTTACAATACGTTTCTTCGTGCTGGTACAGCGATCGCAAAAAATTTAGCAAAAAAAATAGTACAATCTCGGTTTGATATACTACACTTGTAGTATATGTTGTCTAGTAAATTTTGTACTGTATAGGAAATCGTTTATGCAAACACTTCACCAAACCTCAACCACTGAAATGGAAGTTACTAGCATTCGTCTAGAACGCGAGTTGAAGGAAAAGCTGAAGGAGTTGGCAGGAAATCAGGGCTATCAGGCACTTATCCGTGACGTTCTTTGGCACTATATCGGTACGCAGGAAACGGCAGCGCCTAAAGCAAAAATTTCTCGCCATGAAATCAGGGCTAGTGTCTCTGCTACAGCCCAAAAGGAAGAAGCCTGTGCGCTTACAGGCAAAGCAATTCGCCCATTTGAATCGATGTTACTAGGGTTAACCAGTAAAGGTAGTTGGGTTCCCTTAAGTGTAGATAGCTTAGCCGCCTAGCCTTAGCGCGAAGTCAGCTTGTCCGTAGCTTGTTTGTAAAAAGCTTATCTATAAAAATTAAGGAACCACCAAAACTGGGCATGGCGAAAGATTGATCACTTTTTGGCTGACGCTGCCATCGGGGTGTTCTTCTGCTAAACTCATGCCCCTAGAGCCCATCACAATTAAATCCGCCGCGACTTCATCGGCAATGTCACAAATTACAAAAGCTGGCTTGCCTTCTCCGAGTTTTGTTTCTGATGGGATGCCCATCTTACTCAAGGCCTCGGTGATTTCTGTAAGTAGATCGGCAGTTGATGCGCGATCGCCTGCGGAGGTCTCAGGTTCTACCACCGACATCACAAATAGTTTCGCCTGATATTTATTTACCATTTCAACCACCACATCAAAAGCTTGACGTGCTTCTTGGCTCTGATTTACAGGGAACAAAATAGTCTTAAACATCTTTGCCTCAACTTAAATGATGCAATTAATTAGGAGTTCAAACGTAAGGATTATCTATCTCTAACATATCACTCTACGCTTACCATCAGCACTGATATTACTGCGTACGATCTAGAATTCCCCGCTTAAATCTTAACCGCCCCATTAGTTTACCTATGATCATTCCATTTTATCTGTTTTATGAAGGCTTAAGCAATTTTAGATGCGTGACTTTTGAGCGATACTACGCGATCGCTACGCCTAACTATTCAAAAACGGCTCCAAGATCTACAATAGGGGCTGTTCGATCGAGCTCTCGCAATCAGAATCAGGAAAAAGCATCGTGACCCTTCGTATTTACAATTCCCTTACCCGCAAAAAAGAAGATTTTGCAACGCTAGAAGCTGGCAAGGTGAAAATGTATGTCTGTGGCGTAACTGTCTATGACTATTGCCACTTGGGTCATGCGCGAGCCTATGTGGTGTGGGACATGGTGCGGCGATACCTATCCACCAAATATGAGGTGCGATACGTACAAAATATTACCGATATCGATGACAAAATTCTCAACCGTGCTAAAGAGCGTGGTATTACCATGCAAACACTTGCTGAGGAATTCATCGCTGCTTACGATCGCGATATGGCAAATCTGAACATCCTTCCAGCCGACGAATATCCTCGTGCCACAGAGTCGATTCCAGCGATTATTGCGTTGATTCAAACTTTAGAACAAGCGGGCTATGCCTATGCGGTGGGTGGTGATGTCTATTATGCCGTTCAGAAATTCCCCAGCTATGGAAAGTTGTCAGGTCGAAAACTAGAAGATATGCGGGCAGGGGCAAGCGGTCGGGTTGATGGGGATGAGCCGCTAAAACACTATCCCTTTGACTTTGCCCTTTGGAAATCTGCCAAGCCTGATGAACCCTTTTGGGAGTCACCTTGGGGCAACGGTCGTCCAGGTTGGCACATTGAATGCTCGGCAATGGTGCGATCGCGTCTAGGCGATCGCATTGATATTCATGCAGGTGGAGCCGATCTGCAATTTCCTCACCATGAGAACGAAATCGCTCAGTCAGAAGCCGTCACCCATCAACCCTTAGCCAATTACTGGATGCACAATGGCTTTGTGAATATTGAAGGCGAGAAGATGTCTAAATCTCTCGGCAACTTCACGACAATTCGCACGCTTTTGGAACATTACGATCCAATGGTGGTAAGATTTTTCATCCTTCAAGCTCACTATCGCCAGCCAATCGACTTTACAAACGAAGCCATTATCGCGGCAACCAAAGGCTGGGAAACCATTCATGAGGGATTACTGTTTGCGCGTGATTTTGGCAAGCAACTTGGTTGGCAAAGCGACCTCCCTGCCTATGGAGGGATTCAACAATATGTCGATCGCTTTAACGAAGCCATGGATGATGATTTCAATACTTCCATTGCCCTGTCTGTTGTGTTTGAGTTAGCGAAAGATCTGCGTACAGAGCGTAATATCCTCGTTCACTCGGGCAAGACAGAAACCAGCCCCGAGCATTTGGTTCAAGTTTGGAAAACCCTTGTCTATCTTTCCCATATCTTAGGTTTGGAAACCGAAACTTCACCGCAGAATTCCGAACCTGAAAGCCATGAAGCGGAAAACGACATCCTGATCGAACAATTAATTCAACAACGAGTGGAAGCAAGACAGACAAAGAATTGGAAGGAAAGCGATCGCCTACGTGACGAACTCAAAGCGATGAATATTATTCTAATCGATCAACCCGATGGTACGACAAGGTGGCGGCGTTAAAAAGCAACTTGGTAGCTTGCTTATGTCTGGGAGGAACCTTTAATAAATTATGACGATCTCAGTGAGTGATTCCGCTAGTAATCTTGACGTAAAGGCAATCCTTGCCAAGCAACGCGCTTTTTTCGCTACGGGGCAAACCAAGGAACTGAGTTTTCGGAAAGAACGACTTCAGAGGCTGGCTCAAGCAATTCAAGCCCATGAAAAGGAGATTCTCGACGCATTATCTGCCGATCTACGCAAACCTGCGATTGAGGCCTATGGGAGCGAAGTGCTGCTCTCGCTAGCTGAGATTAAATACGCGCTCAAACACCTCAAGACTTGGGCAAAGCCACAAAAAGTTTCCACTCCGATGACCCTGTTTCCCAGTTCAAGTAGGATCTATGCCGAGCCTTTGGGCGTTGTGCTGATTATTGCACCTTGGAACTATCCGTTTTCTCTGATTATTCAACCTTTGATCGGTGCGATCGCAGCAGGAAACTGCGCCGTACTGAAACCATCCGAACATACGCCCCATACATCCAATGTGCTCACCAAACTTGTCCGTAGCAATTTTGAGGCTAACTCGATCGCCGCGATCGAAGGCGGTATTGAAACCAGTCAAGCCCTACTCGCCGAAAAGTTTGACTATATTTTCTTTACAGGTAGCGTCGCGATCGGAAAAGTCGTGATGGAAGCAGCGACCAAACACCTCACCCCAGTAACCTTAGAACTTGGTGGCAAAAGCCCCTGTATTGTCGATGAAGATTGCGATCTAGAAGTTACTGCCAAGCGGATAATTTGGGGAAAGTTTTATAACGCAGGGCAGACCTGTGTTGCACCAGACTATCTATTGGTTCCCAAAAGCATCAAAGCTGTACTCCTTGAGAAATTATTGAAATACGTGCGTGAGTTCTATGGTGAGAATCCTCAGCAAAGTCCTGATTTTGCCCGTATCGTCAATCATGCGCAATTCGATCGCCTGGTCAGCTTACTCGACGAAGGCAATATTCTCATTGGGGGCGATCGCGATCGCTGCGATCGCTATCTTGCCCCCACCCTGATCGACAATGTTTCGCCCAATGCCAAAGTCATGGCAAATGAAATCTTTGGGCCAATTTTGCCGATTTTGGAATACGAACAACTAGACGAAGCGATCGCTTTTGTGAATACCAAACCTAAGCCCCTTGCCCTTTACTTCTTTAGTAACGACAAGCAAAAGCAAGCGCGGATCTTACGCGACCTATCCTTTGGAGGGGGCTGTCTGAACGACGCGATCGTGCATCTTAGCAACCCAGAGCTTCCCTTTGGTGGTGTAGGTAATAGTGGCATCGGCAGCTATCACGGCAAAGCCTCTTTTGATATATTCTCCCATCGCAAAAGCATCCTAAAAAGCTCTTTCCACTTCGATCTCAAGTGGCGCTATCCTCCCTATAAAATTAGCTTAGAGACCTTAAAAAAATTCATAAAGTGATCCCCATCGCTCTGATCCCAATTTCTACCGTTTAAGGCAACCGTTCGCCTTAGGCATTAGCTAATTTTTTCGGATTGAAAGATCCAAGGTAGCGTTACTGTAAATGTAGTGCCTACACCCATCTCGCTTTCGACAGCAATCGTGCCTTTACTCAAGTCTACAAAATTTTTGACGATTGCCAAGCCCAACCCAAATCCTGTGACACTTCCCACATACTTAGACCGAAAGAAAGACTCAAACATGCGTTCTCTATCTTCGGCAGAAATCCCAATACCCTGATCGCGTATATGAAAGCGAACGAAGCTAGGATTGGAAAAACTTGTCTCGGAACCAACAGATTGGTGGGCAGGATCGAGTACATATTCCAACTCTAATGCGACAGAACTTCCATAGGATGAATACTTCACGGCATTGGATAATAGATTGATCAGGATATGCCCTAGCATTTTTTTATCCATAAACACAGGTGGGACCGAAGAATCTCTAGCCACCTGTTGGTAATTTTTAGGGTGGGAATTATTCTCTTGCTCTCCTCTATCAAGATGCGCTTCGTTAAAATGCTTGATGAATAGGATAGTGTGGCTATCCGCAGAAATTAATTTTAGCTCTTCAATTAATTCTCGGCAGAATTTTTCTAGATCGAAGTAGCTAGGCGAAGGTTCCCATCTGCCTGATTCTGATTGGCTAGCAGTAAGCATATTGTCAAGAAAACCAGTCAAGCGATCTACGGCTTTGCGAATCCTTTGAAACCGTTGTTTCTTTTCATCGTAAGACCAAACTCGATCCTGTACTTCTAACATGTCCGTCGCAATCCGAATGGAAGACAATGGATTGCGAAATTCGTGGGAAACTAAAGCCACGAGTTCTTCTCTAAGATTACTAATTGCCTGGGCATGTTCTAAAGATTGGCGAGTTAGCATCTCAGATTGATATTTGCGGAGCGCCACTTCTACTGCAGCTCGTAGCTCTGGAATCTTAAACGGCTTGACAATATATCCAAATGGTTCGGTTTGCTTGGCTCGCTCTAAAGTCTTTTCATCGGCAAAGGCAGTCATGTAGACGACGGGAATTTGATGCTGAGCATAAATTTGCTCCGCTGCACTTATGCCATCCATATCACCTTTGATCATGATATCCATTAGAACTAGATCGGGTTGGAGCCGATCGACGGACTCTATTGCCTCAATGCCAGAATCAACAATACCCGTGATCGTGTAACCCTGCTGTTGCAGGCGAACTGACAAGTTTTCCGCCGCGATCGCTTCATCTTCAACGATCAAAATTTTCGCTTTAGTCATGAGCATGTAACCTTTCCCTATACTTCAGCTCTTTGAAACTTAGA
Organism: Tumidithrix elongata BACA0141; assembly: GCF_036349135.1. Taxonomy (NCBI): domain Bacteria; kingdom Bacillati; phylum Cyanobacteriota; class Cyanophyceae; order Pseudanabaenales; family Pseudanabaenaceae; genus Tumidithrix; species Tumidithrix elongata. The sequence goes on along the minus strand of NZ_JAZBJZ010000089.1, from coordinate 2,557 downwards.
TGAAACTGCGTACCGTTACTTGTATCTACTTCTAGGTTTCCTTCTAGCTGCCGTGTAAGAATACGAACTAAGCGCAAACCCAGCGTACCTGAGTTTTGCCAATCAAAATCTCTATTCATGCCGATACCGTTATCACGCACGATCAAATGCAAAACTTTGTCATTTGTATTATAGTCGGCATAAAAGCGAATTCGGATCAATCCACCTTGACGCTCTGGAAAAGCATACTTAAGCGAGTTAGAAACCAACTCATTGATAATTAAACCGCAGGGAATGGATGTTTCCATATTCAAGGTAATGGCTTCCGCATCGATTTCTTGCTTGATGTCATTGGTATGCGTACTGAAAGAATCAAATAAATTATCGATAAGGCTTTGAATATATTCGTTAAAGTTTACTTCTCCTACGGTTGAAGATTGATAAAGCTGTTCGTGAATTAGGGCCATTGAATGAATGCGATTTTGGCAATCACTAAATAAGCTCAGGATTTTCTCATCCTCAATATACTGAGACTGGAGATCTAATAAGTTAGCGATTACATGCAAATTATTTTTAACGCGGTGATGAATTTCCTTGATTAGGACTTCTTTTTCCCGTAAAGATGCTGCGATTAATTCTTGTGCCTGTTTTTGTTTTGTGATATCGCGAATCATCGCCAAACTGTGCATGGTCTTGCCATTTTGGTCATGTACGACATAGGCTGTGAGCAGCACCCATATTTCTTCACGATTTTTTTTAATACAACGTTTCTCAATTTGATATTGAGGAATTTTGCCGTAATAAAGTTGCTTTGCGAGTATGGCATCTTTAATGGCATCAGCAGGGTGGGTGAGTGAATTGAAAGGACGACTCATCAGCTCTATTTCAGAGTAACCAAGCATTTGGCAGAGCATATGATTCACTTTAATCAGTCTTTGATTAAAGCCAATAATTGCCATCCCTAGCGGGCCCTCTTCAAAAATTTTGCGGAAACGCTCTTCGCTCTGTCTTAAGGCTTCCTCAGATTCTTTACGATCGTTGATATCTTCGACCATAGCCAAACTATAGAGTGGGCGATCGAATTCATCTCTAATCATTGATACTAAGAGCTTAACCCAGACTTTTTGCTTATCTTTTCTGACAAAACGTTTTTCTAGTTGAAACTGATTAACTTCATTTTGCAAACACTTTTGTACGTAGCTTAGCTCTTGATGCAAGTCAAATGGATAGGTAAGCTCCTGAAAGGTTAATTTCTTTAGCTCTGCTTCTGTATAATCCAACATATGACAAAAGGTTGGATTTGCTTCCACAAACGAACCATGCACATCACAAAGCACAATTCCTATCGGGGCATTTTCAAAAATGCTTCGCAGTTTCTCCTCACTAGCTTTTAGAGCATCTTCAGCTAATTTGCGTTCTGTAATATCCTCAATCGTACAGAGCAGCCCTACGACTTCACCCATCGAGTTATGAAAGGGGATTTTACTGACATCTAACCAGCGTTGTTGCCCTTTCTCATCTTTTTTTTGCTTGATTTCGATCGCATGCAATATGGGCGTATTACTTTCCATAATCTGGCGATCTTGAGCGCGATAGCGATCGGCTACTTCGCGGTTAGGCAGCAGATCGTAGTCCGTTTTGCCAATGATAAATTCAGTGCTTTCTAATTTCGCCGCTTTTGCCCAGTTTGTATTACAACCCTGAAATACTGAGTTTCGATCTTTCCAGAAAATTTGCTGATGGATGTTATCCATAAACAACTGGAGCAAGTCTTTTTTATCCTGTAGGGTTTGCTTTACCTGAGTAAGGGCGATCGCATTGAGCTGACAGGAGTCGGTAATTTGCTGAAGTTGTCCTGTGAGAAGGGCTTCTTTTTGTTTATGTTCGGTAATATCCCGTTCAATGATTAACCAATGGGTTTGTTCCCCTGCTTGATTGGTAATTGGAGATAAACTTAATTCGCCCCAATAGGGTTCGCCATTTTGGCGATCGCTATGCAGTTCGACCCGATGAATGGTCAAATGGCTTGGATCTGATATGGCATGGATGCGATCGCCCTGAAGTGAACTGCGAGTGCGGCCAATTACTTCTGACAGCGTACAATCGACTAACTTAGTGAATGCAGGATTTGCATAGACTATCGGGGTATGGAGGGCAGCATTGACTAGATCTTCTTGCGCTGAAGTCGTAATCACAATAATGTCTCGGGATGTCTCGAACATCAACTCTAATAAGTGCATCTGTTCTTGACTAACTAGAGTTGTAAGCGCTTCTTGCATACTGTTAGGATTTTGCTCAAACCATTTAGCATTCACTCAATTTAAGATATAGCAGATCTTCAACGGAGTGTTACTACGAATAGGCTTTAACCCTGACGAGAAGCTCAAAAAATCGCCCAAGATTCATTAATTTAATCTTTATATGCAATTAACTGCCTCAAAAGATCGTTATCGTTGCATGAAATTTACGGATCGTAAAAATTAAAAGAATTTTGAACATGTCGGCTCGATCGCAGAAACTTGATTCGCCAATTCAAGGATGAAATGCAACGCCTAGAGATCTTTGCGTAAAGGGACTC